>NZ_JBSAXF010000070.1:0-1960 GCF_053427845.1 Burkholderia sp. AW49-1
ACGCCATGGCTCCGACCGCACGCTTCAGGACGGCAGGGTCGACGATCGTGATGTCGTCCAGCTTGAGGGACTTGCGCGAAGACCGGGCTTTCGCGGAGTGCGCTTGCGATGAACTCAATGAACGCTCCTGGAGGGGCCTTCGGCCGGCCGAGCGGATGCGGAACCGTCGGGGACGAAGGCGGTTGTCTCGGGATCGCCGTGATGTCGGTGATGCAGCGCGCGTCATGCGACATCCGGCAGGTGTGTGCTGGTGTGAAGCAGTGTAGAGAAACGGGAAACGCGGACTATCGGTCATGCGCCCGGAAACCGGTGGAAAACGACACGGATGGCGCGGCCGGGCAACTCCGGATGACGGCAGGTTCGGCAGGCGGCGGTCCGGACTGCGCCGATGGCGGTCTATACCGGAAGGCGATCCTGCCGTGTGCGCGGATGCTTCACGTGGCGGATCGTGCGGGCATGGGACGGGCGATGCGTCGCGCACGGAATTCGTGCCGAATCCGGACGCGTTGTCGCATGTTGGATTCGGCGCGAGGTAGTTCGGACTGCGAATGCATGGCGGCGGCGACTCGGCACTTGAACCGCCGCCTGCGCATCAGAACATATGGCGGATCCCGACGTTCGCGCCGACGGTCGTGCCGGTAACCGCGTAAAGTGCGTTGTTGATCCCGAGCCCGGTGTTCATCGCGCCGTGGTTGTTGACCATCGCGACCTGCGCGTACAGCGCGGTCGCCTTCGACAGGCTGTAGGTCGTGCCGACGGCCGCGAGCAACGAGTGATTGGCCGTGTCGTTGCGATCGCTGGTGAACCAGACGCCGCCGTTCACATCGACGGCCGGCGTCGCCTGATAATCGAGGCCGCCGCCGTACACGTTGTTGCTGAACGATCCGCCGACCTTGTAGCTCGTGAACGACGCCTTCGCGGTGACCGGGCCGAAGCGGTACGCGGCGCCGATCGTGCGCCCGACGAACGCGACGGTGCTCGGTGTCGGCGTCGGGTTGGTGCCGTCGTTGCCGTCGTAGAACGCGGCGTCGATCATGAAGCCCTCGTGTTCGTACTTGAGGCTCGCCGAATACTGGCGGCCGGCCTGGAAGTCGCCTGCCTTGCCGCCGAACGCGAACATCGCGCTGCCGGTGAGGCCGGCGATCGTCGGGCTGGTGTACGACACGGCGTTCGGATTGAACAGGCCCGTCACCAGCACGTTGTCGACGTAGTTGATCAGCCCGCTGCCGAAGTGCGAGAAGCTGCGTGGATCCGAATCGAAGATCGCGAGCAGGAACGGCGAGTACTGCACGCCGGCCTTGACCGTGCCGAAGCCGCCGTCGAGCCCGACCCACGCCTGGCGGCCGAAGAAGTTGCCGTTCGAATGGGCGAACGCACCGTTGGTGACGGCAAAGCCGCTCTCGAGCTGGAATTTCGCCTTGAGGCCGCCGCCGAGATCCTCGGTGCCGATCATCCCGAACGTCGTCGGCGTCATGCCGGTGTCGGTCATCGCGAACTGATGGCCGGCGTTCGCGCCGGTGGCGGCGTCGAGCGTCTTGCTCGTATACAGCAATGCGGCGTCGAGGTTGCCGTACAGCGTCACGCTGCTTTGCGCGAAGGCGCTGCTGCCGACCATCGCGCCCGCCAGCGCGGCGCAACCGATCACGATTCTGCTTTTCATTGGGTGTCTCCAGTGTTGTTGTACGTCGATGCATCGAACGGGGAATGCGCCGGACTTCCGAGAAGCGGTGTCCGGTGCGCGGGCCGCATACGCAGGATGGGGCGCGGCGGAACGCACGTGCGCGGCCGGGTGTGGGCCGCATGCGACGCGTTCATGGCGGGGATGGGTGCCCGAACGCGCGTGCGTCGAAGAGGTTGGGTAGGGCCGGCCGATGCCGGCCCCGTCGTTCAGAGTGGCTGGCCGAGCTGCTCGAGGATCGCCGGATTCTCGAGCGTGGACGTGTCCTGCGTGATCGCTTCA
>NZ_JBSAXF010000071.1:0-1813 GCF_053427845.1 Burkholderia sp. AW49-1
CAGCCCGAACCCGTCCCAGATCCGCGGTACGGTCGAGATCGCGGGCGCACGAGCCGAACTTGTCATCGCTAACCCGTCCGGGATTTTCGTTGATGGCGGCGGCTTTCTCAATACCAGTCGCGCGACTCTCACAACCGGCGTGCCGTTCTATGGTGCCGACGGGTCGCTTGCCGGCTACAACGTGAACCGCGGCCTCGTGACCGTCGCAGGCGCAGGCCTGAATGCCTCCAATATCGATCAGGTCGATCTGATTGCGCGCGCGGTGCAGGTGAACGCGGCGGTCTATGCGAAGAATCTGAACGTGATCGCTGGCGCCGCCCAAGTCAATCACGACACGCTTGCCGCGACGCAGATCGCCGGTGATGGTCCTGCTCCGTCGGTTGCTATCGATGTAAGCCAGTTGGGCGGCATGTATAGCGACCGGATCTTCCTCGCCTCGAACGAGAACGGCGTGGGGGTGGCCAACGCCGGTACGATCGCGGCGCAGGCGGGTGATCTCACATTGCAGTCGAACGGTCGCCTTGTGCTCACGGGTAAGGCCACCGCGAGCGGCAACCTCGCACTGTCGGCGGCCGGCGGCATCCAGAACAACGGCACGACGTACGCGCAGCAATCGCTGTCGGCCAGTACGAGCGCCGATCTTACGAACACCGGGACGCTCGCGGCGCAACAGAATACGACGGTGAATGCCGGCAGCGTCAACTCGACCGGCACGCTCGGCGCGGGCGTGAACAACGACGGTTCCGTCGCGCACAGCGGCGACTTCAACTTGACGGCCTCGGGCCAACTGAGTGCGACCGGCCAGAATGTGGCGGGCGGCAATGCGTCGCTGACCGGCGCCAACGTGAATCTCGCAGGCAGCCAGACGGCGGTGAACGGCAGTCTGTCGCTGAACGCGACGGCCGGCGACGTGAACCTGTCGAACGCGACGACGAGCGCGCAAGGCGCCATTCAGGCGAATGCGTCCGGTACGGTGATCAACGATCACGGCAGCCTGTCGAGCGGCAGTGGCACGACACTGACCGGCGGCAACCTGTCGAACCAAGGCGGCAAGGTCTCGTCGCAGGGCCCGCTGTCGATCAACGTGGCTGGCCAGATCGCCAACCAATCCGGTGAACTGGTATCCGAGAGCACGGCGGACGTGCGTGGTGGCGCCATCGCGAACAACCAGGGCACTCTTCAAAGCGCGGCCGGCATGACGGTGGCCGGCGCGTCGCTGGACAACACGGCGGGCCGGATCACGTCGCTCAATCGCGACGGCCTGTCGGTGACGACCAGTGGTCAGTTGACCAACGCCGCGGGTACGACAGCGAACGGCGCACAAGGCGGTGTCATCGGCGGCAACGGCGATGTTTCGGTCCACGGCGCAAACGTTGTCAATCGCGGCGCGATCACATCCAGCACGAATCTCCACGTTTCGGGCCAGTCGGTCGACAACGGCGGCGGCACGCTGCAGGCTGCGCAGAACGTGGCGGTGGATGCCGGCACGCAGCTGTTGAACAACGGTGGCTCCATCGTCGGCAATGCGGCTGCGATTAGCGCGACGACGCTCGACAACAGCGCCGGCACCGTGCAGGCCGAACGGGTGTCGCTGAATGCGACGGACCTCGTGAATCACGGCGGCACCATCACGCAGACCGGGGCTGGCCCGATGGCCGTCAATGTGTCGCGCACGCTCGACAATTCGAATGGCGGCACGCTGCAAACCAACAGTACCGACTTGACGCTCGCCCCTGCTGCGCTCGTCAACGACGGCGGCACGATCACCCATGCCGGCACCGGCACGCTGACGCTTGGCGGTGGTTCGGGCTCA
>NZ_JBSAXF010000072.1:0-1792 GCF_053427845.1 Burkholderia sp. AW49-1
TCGTCGACCGGCGCCTTTTTTTCGCATGCCGCCCGGTGCCGGCGGCGCGCGGGTGCTGCGATCAGTGCTTGAGGCGGCCGAGCAGCAGGAACTCCATCAGCGCCTTCTGCACGTGCAGGCGGTTTTCCGCCTCGTCCCACACGACGCTCTGCGGGCCGTCGATCACGCCGGCCGTCACTTCCTCGCCGCGGTGCGCGGGCAGGCAGTGCATGAAAAGCGCGTCCGCGTTCGCGTGGCCCATCATTTCCTCGTCGACGCACCAGTCGGCAAATGCCTGCTTGCGCGCTTCGTTCTCGGCTTCGAAGCCCATGCTCGTCCACACGTCGGTCGTCACGAGATCGGCGCCCTTGCACGCTTCGTTCGGATCGTCGAACACCTCGTAGAACGGCGCGCTGTCCGGCGACACGAGCTTCATGTCGAGTGCATAGCCCGGCGGCGTCGACAGGCGCAGCTTGAAGCCGAGGATCTGCGCGGCTTCGATCCACGTGTACAGCATGTTGTTCGCATCGCCGACCCAAGCGACCGTCTTGCCGGCGATCGGGCCTCGGTGCTCGTAGTACGTGAAGATGTCGGCGAGCACCTGGCACGGGTGGTATTCGTTGGTCAGGCCGTTGATCACCGGCACGCGGGAGTTTTCCGCGAAGCGCGTGATCACGTCCTGCTCGAACGTGCGGATCATGATGATGTCGACCATCCGCGAGATGACCTGCGCGGAATCCTCGACCGGCTCGCCGCGGCCGAGCTGCGTGTCGCGCGTGCTCATGAACACCGCGTGGCCGCCGAGCTGGAAGATGCCGGCTTCGAATGACAGGCGTGTGCGCGTCGAGCTCTTCTCGAAGATCATCGCGAGCGTGCGGTCGTGCAGCGGGTGATAGGTCTCGTAGTTCTTGAACTTGCGCTTCAGGATACCCGTGCGTTCGAGCACGTACTCGTAGTCTTCCAGCGAGAAATCCTTGAACTGCAGGTAGTGACGAATGGTTTTGGCGGTCATGAAACGAGATACGGCGGGTCTGAACCGGCAACGGGGCCGGACGGCGCCGCCGTCGGGTGTGGATAACTCAAAGCAGCATAAAGGATTTTCTGTGCTTTGACGAGCCGCGACGAAAACCGGGGCGGGATCGTCGCATGCATGGGAGGATGCCGGAAGAGGGGCCGCGAGACGACGCGCGATGTCGCGCTGCGGTATAATCCAAAAGTTTTCTCCAGCCCGGCAGGCAAGGCTCTTCGCGCTCTGCCGGACACAAGCCATGCGCTGCACAAATCCGGTGCGGCGCGCCGGCGGCACGCAGCGACGTCCTGTTTTCGGGATATCGGAGCGCGTGTGTCGCCGTCCACTCCAGCTTTGTGTTCGCGTATCCAGGCGCCGTCGCCTGGACATCGCCGGGCCGTCACTTGGGTAACCACATGGCTGAAACCCCTCCGACCGAATTCTTCATCCAGGGCATCACGAAAGACGGGAAAAAGTTTCGCCCGAGCGACTGGTCGGAGCGTCTGGCCGGCGTGATGGCCTGTTTCGGGCCGGGTGCGAGCGGGCCGAACGCGCGCCTGAAATATTCGCTGTACGTGCGCCCGACGATGCTCGGCGATCTGAAATGCGTGATCCTCGATTCCCGGCTGCGCGACATCGAGCCAATGGCGTTCGATTTCGTGCTGAACTTCGCGAAGGACAACAACCTCGTCGTCACCGAGGCGTGCGAGTTGCCGGACTACAACGAGAAGAAGTGACTTCGACGGGCGAGGGGAGCATCCCGCGCCCGCGCCTGACGGTCGCCCGGCGCGATGCGCAGGCGAC
>NZ_JBSAXF010000073.1:0-1790 GCF_053427845.1 Burkholderia sp. AW49-1
CACACGAGAATCCAACTTGTCGCTCTGGATCTTGCGGCCGGTGCTCTCGCACGGCGCCGATCTACAAGGCAGACTTGTTATAGGATCAAGCCTTACGGGCAATTAGTATCAGTTAGCTGAACGCATTACTGCGCTTACACACCTGACCTATCAACGTCCTGGTCTCGAACGACCCTTCAAGGGGATCTAGTCCCCAGGGATATCTCATCTTAAGGCGAGTTTCCCGCTTAGATGCTTTCAGCGGTTATCTCTTCCGAACATAGCTACCCGGCGATGCCACTGGCGTGACAACCGGTACACCAGAGGTTCGTCCACTCCGGTCCTCTCGTACTAGGAGCAGCCCCCTTCAAATATCCAACGCCCACGGCAGATAGGGACCAAACTGTCTCACGACGTTTTAAACCCAGCTCACGTACCTCTTTAAATGGCGAACAGCCATACCCTTGGGACCGGCTACAGCCCCAGGATGAGATGAGCCGACATCGAGGTGCCAAACACCGCCGTCGATATGAACTCTTGGGCGGTATCAGCCTGTTATCCCCAGAGTACCTTTTATCCGTTGAGCGATGGCCCTTCCATACAGAACCACCGGATCACTATGACCTGCTTTCGCACCTGCTCGACTTGTCGGTCTCGCAGTTAAGCACGCTTATGCCATTGCACTATCAGCACGATTTCCGACCGTACCTAGCGTACCTTCGTACTCCTCCGTTACGCTTTGGGAGGAGACCGCCCCAGTCAAACTGCCTACCATGCACTGTCCCCGACCCGGATCACGGGCCAAGGTTAGAACCTCAAACAAACCAGGGTGGTATTTCAAGGACGGCTCCACCGAAACTAGCGTTCCGGTTTCATAGCCTCCCACCTATCCTACACAGATCGGTTCAAAGTCCAATGCAAAGCTACAGTAAAGGTTCATGGGGTCTTTCCGTCTAGCCGCGGGTAGATTGCATCATCACAAACACTTCAACTTCGCTGAGTCTCGGGAGGAGACAGTGTGGCCATCGTTACGCCATTCGTGCAGGTCGGAACTTACCCGACAAGGAATTTCGCTACCTTAGGACCGTTATAGTTACGGCCGCCGTTTACCGGGACTTCAATCAAGAGCTTGCACCCCATCATTTAATCTTCCGGCACCGGGCAGGCGTCACACCCTATACGTCCACTTTCGTGTTTGCAGAGTGCTGTGTTTTTATTAAACAGTCGCAGCCACCAGTTTATTGCAACCCCTTCACCCTCCTGGCGCAGGCCAGTCAAGCTACAAGGGCGTACCTTATCCCGAAGTTACGGTACCAATTTGCCGAGTTCCTTCTCCCGAGTTCTCTCAAGCGCCTTAGAATACTCATCTCGCCCACCTGTGTCGGTTTGCGGTACGGTCATCGTTAGACTGAAGCTTAGAGGCTTTTCTTGGAACCACTTCCAATTGCTTCGCTCCCTAAGGAGCTCGCGCCACACCCTTGAATCCTGCGCCCGGATTTGCCTAAGCGCCTTCTCCAATGCAGCGACCGGGACTTCCAACACCCGGACAACCTTCCGCGATCCGTCCCCCCATCGCATCTAACAATGGTGCAGGAATATTGACCTGCTTCCCATCAGCTACGCATTTCTGCCTCGCCTTAGGGGCCGACTCACCCTACGCCGATGAACGTTGCGTAGGAAACCTTGGGCTTACGGCGAGGGGGCCTTTCACCCCCTTTATCGCTACTCATGTCAGCATTCGCACTTCCGATACCTCCAGCACCCTTTACAAGGCACCTTCGCAGGCTTACGGAACGCTCTCCTACCATGCG
>NZ_JBSAXF010000074.1:0-1756 GCF_053427845.1 Burkholderia sp. AW49-1
ACGACACCGGCCCGTACTTCCAGGCACTGATGCGCGAAACCTTCGCGCATCACCCGATCGTCGGCGAGGTGCACGGCCACGGGATGGTCGCGAGCCTGCAGCTCGCCGAGTCGCCGGCCGAACGCCGCCGCTTCGCGAACGGCGGCGACGTCGGCACGACCTGCCGCGACTTCTGCTTCAACGGCAACCTGATCATGCGTGCGACCGGCGACCGGATGCTGCTGTCGCCGCCGCTGGTGATCTCGCGTCAGGAAATCGATGAACTCGTATCGAAGGCGAAGAAGGCCGTCGATGCGACCGCCCAGCAATTGGGCCTTTCGTAACGACTTTGCCTACAGGCGTGCGGCGGGCGCCGCACGCCACCATAACCCAGGGGAATCCCACCATGCGTGCCTGCTTTCTTCGCCAAGCCTGTTCCATCGCTGCCCTTGCCGCCGCGGCCGCGTTCACGTCGGTCGCCAGCCCGTCGGCGCGAGCCGACGAGCTGAACGTCTACAACTGGTCCGACTACATCGCACCCGACACGATCCCGAATTTCCAGAAGCAGACGGGCA
This sequence comes from Burkholderia sp. AW49-1, assembly GCF_053427845.1. Lineage (NCBI taxonomy): Bacteria > Pseudomonadati > Pseudomonadota > Betaproteobacteria > Burkholderiales > Burkholderiaceae > Burkholderia > Burkholderia sp. AW49-1. The sequence continues at coordinate 555 of NZ_JBSAXF010000074.1, forward strand.
TCCACGTCAAGTACGACAACTACGACAGCGACGACACGCTGCAGGCGAAGCTGCTGGCGGGCAGTTCGGGCTACGACATCGTCGTGCCGACCTCGAACTACATGGCCAAGCAGATCCAGGCCGGCGTGTACCAGAAGCTCGACAAGTCGAAGATCCCGAACCTCGCGAACCTCGACCCGCTGTTGATGAAGATGATCTCGGATGCCGACCCGGGCAACCAGTACGGCGTCCCCTGGGCCTACGGCACGGACGGCATCGGCTACAACGCGCAGGCGGTGAAGAAAGCGCTCGGCGACAAGGCGCCCGTCGACAGCTGGGCGCTGGTGTTCGACCCGGCCAACATGGAAAAGCTGAAAAGCTGCGGCGTGTCGTTCCTCGACCAGGCCGTCGACGTGTTCGCCGCCACGCTGCAATACATGGGTAAGGATCCGAACAGCAAGAATCCCGGCGACTACCAGGCTGCCTTCGAAGTCCTGAAGAAAGTCCGCCCGTACATCACCCAGTTCAACTCGTCCGGCTACATCAACGACCTCGCGAACAACGACGTGTGCGTCGCGCTCGGCTGGTCGGGCGACGTCGGCATCGCGCACCGCCGCTCGTCGGAGGCGAAGCGCTCGTACGACATCAAGTTCACGAACCCGAAGGAAGGCGGCCTGCTGTGGTTCGACGTGATGGTGATCCCGAAGGATGCGCCGCACCCCGAGGCCGCGCTCAAGTGGATCAACTACGTGTCCGACGCGAAGGTCAACGCCGCAATTACCAACACGGTGTTCTACCCGACCGCGAACAAGGCCGCGCACCAGTTCGTGACGCCGGCCGTCGCGCAGGATCCGACCGTCTATCCGCCCGAAGACGTGCTGAAGAAGATGGTGCTGATGAAGCCGATGCCGGCCGACATCCTGCGCCTCGAGAACCGTCTGTGGGCGCAGCTGAAAACCGGCCACTGATCGCCACGCATCACGGCGGCGCAGGCATCGCTCCACGCCTGCACGCCTGAGATACGCGGACCGCCGTCCGCCCGCGCGCGCCGCGCGCACTGTTCCATCCGGCATGAGCCGTTGTCCGCGAGTCGCGTTGCGCGCCTCGCGCGGGGACGCTCACGCCCGCAATCCGTGAAGAACGAATGGTGACTCCCATGCAATCGATACCCTCTTCCGCTGCTGCACGACAGACTCAACCGGCCGCCACGGCCCGTACCAAGA
>NZ_JBSAXF010000076.1:0-1737 GCF_053427845.1 Burkholderia sp. AW49-1
CCGTCCGGGATCTTCGTGGACGGTGGAACCTTCCTGAATACCAGCCGCGCGACTTTGACGACCGGCGTGCCGTACTACGGTGCCGATGGTTCGCTCGCCGGTTACAACGTCAACCGCGGGCTCGTAACCGTCTCGGGTGCCGGCCTGAACGCAACCGGTACCGATCAGGTTGACCTTATCGCCCGTGCCGTACAGGTGAATGCAGCGGTCTATGCGAAGAACCTGAACGTGATTGCCGGTGCGGCCCAAGTCAACCACGACACGCTTGCCGCGACGCCGATCGCCGGCGACGGCCCCGCTCCGGCGGTCGCGATCGACGTGAGCCAGTTGGGCGGAATGTATAGCAATAGGATCTTCCTCGCATCGAATGAGTTCGGTGTGGGGGTGGCCAACGCCGGTACGATCGCGGCGCAGGCAGGCGACCTGACGCTGCAGTCGAACGGCCGACTCGTGCTGACGGGCAAGACGACCGCGAGTGGCAACCTCGCGCTGTCGGCGGCCGGCATTCAGAACAACGGCACGACGTACGCGCAGCAATCGCTATCGGCCAGCACAAGCGCCGACCTCACGAATAGCGGCACGTTCGCTGCGCAGCAGAACACGACGGTGAATGCCGGCAGCGTCAATTCGACCGGCACGCTCGGCGCGGGTGTGAACAACGACGGTTCCGTCGCGCACAGCGGCGACCTGAACCTGACGGCGTCCGGCCAACTGTCCGCGACCGGCCAGAATGTCGCGGGCGGCAATGCATCGCTGACGGGCGGCAGCGTGAATCTCGCCGGTTCCCAGACAGCAGCGAACGGCAACCTGTCGCTGAACGCGACGGCCGGCGACGTGAATCTGTCGAACGCGACGACGAGCGCGCAGGGCGCCATCCAGGCGAACGCGTCGGGCACCGTGATCAACGATCACGGCAGCTTGTCGAGCGGCGGCAGCACGACGCTGACCGGCGGCAATCTGTCGAACCAGAGTGGCAAGGTTTCATCGCAGGGGCCGCTGTCAGTCAACATGGCTGGCCAGATCGCCAACCAGTCCGGCGAACTGGTATCCGAAAGCACGGCGGACGTGCGTGGCGGTGATATCGCGAACAACCAGGGCACCCTTCAAAGTGCGGCCGACATGACGGTGGCCGGTGCGTCGCTGGACAACACGGCAGGACGAATCACATCGCTCAACGGCGATGGCTTGTCGGTGACGACAACCGGCCAATTGACCAACGTCGCTGGCGCGACGGCGAATGGCGCACCTGGCGGTGTGATCGGCGGCAACGGTGATGTTTCGGTCCGAGGCGCAAACGTTGTCAACCGCGGCGCGATGACTTCCAACACGAATCTGCGTGTCGCGGGTCAGTCGGTCGACAACGGTGGCGGGACGCTGCAGGCTGCGCAAAAAGTGACGGTCGACGCGGGTTCGCGCCTGACGAACAGCGGCGGCACGATCGTTGGACAGACCGCCGCGCTGACCGGCACGACGCTCGACAACAGCGCTGGTACCGTTCAGGCGGATCAGGTGTCGCTGACTGCAACCGACCTCGTGAACCACGGCGGCACGATCACGCAGACGGGCGCCGGCGCGATGAGCGTGAACGTGTCGGGCTCGCTCGATAACTCGAATGGCGGCACGCTACAGACCAACAGTACCGATCTGACGCTCGCGCCTGCCGCACTTGTGAACGACGGCGGCACGATCACGCATGCCAGTACCGGCACGCTGGCGCTCGGAAACGGTTCAGGTTCG
>NZ_JBSAXF010000077.1:0-1678 GCF_053427845.1 Burkholderia sp. AW49-1
GGGGATGCGGCTATTTTCTTGGACTGATTTACGTTGTTAACCCAAGGCTTTCACGGTACTCGATGGGGCTGAGATAGCCGAGGGAGCCCTTGATCCGTTTTTCGTTATACCAGCGGATATAGGCATCCAGTGCCTCAACGAATTCCGCGATGGTCGTCGAACGCCAATTGCCAGGGTAAAACATTTCGGTCTTCAGCCTTCCGAAGAAGCCTTCGCAGGCCGCATTGTCTGGTGAGCAGGCTTTGCGCGACATGGATCGAATGAGGCTGGCGTTCGCAATCCGGGACAGCCAACCAGGCCAGCGATAGTGACCACCTCGGTCGGAATGCACAATGGGCTTCTCATCGCCCTCGGTCACAGTCTCGATAGCGGCATCCAGCATGGTATTCACGAGTTCTGCGTCAGGGCTCGTACCAATCGACCAACTGACGACCATGCCATCGAAGCAGTCGATCATGGGTGATAGATATACCTTCCCCGCAGGGATGTGGAACTCGGAGATATCCGTCAGCCACTTTTCGTTGGGGGCGGTGGCGTGGAAATCGCGATTGATGATGTTATCTGGGGCCGGACTAATTTCCCCAACATAAGAACGATACCGGCGCCGCTTGGGCCTGGCTGCGTAGAGGCCGCCTTGTTTCATGAGGCGACGCACGACTTTCTCCGATAGAAACACCCGTTGCCTGCTGAGCGCTGCCTGCACCCGACGATAGCCGTATGATCGGTGATTGTCCTCGAATATCTCCGCAACGGTGCGGCGGACTTCGGCATATTTGTCGGCGGCCCGTATGGGCGACCGATGGTAGAAATAGGAGCTGCGCGCCAAGTCCAACCGCACAAGCAGTTCAGTCAAACCGTATTCTTCTCTCAGGGCGTCAACCAGCGTCGTCTTCTCCCGGTTGCTCAGGAGCGGCAGGTCGACGCCCAGGTCTTTTTTTAGGAGTTCATTCGCCTTCTTCAACAGGTCGTGTTCAAGCTGCAGATTGCGAATGTCGCGCCGGAGCTCTTCGACCTGTCGCTCCAGTTCGTCCCGATTCGTCTCTGCGGGTGAGCCCTTGTCGCGTTTCATGGATGCAGGAGCCTCTCGGCCGAGTAACTGGTTCTTCCAGTTGTACAGTGTCACCCTGTCGACGTCCAGCTTTCGCGCCACCGCCTGTGCACTTCCTTCCCGTGTGCACAGTTCGTACACTGCGGCCTGCTTGGACGCCAATGACACGGCCGGTCTGCCCGCCTTGCTAACCACGCATTTCTTGGTTTCCGGATAGCGCTCACGAACCCACTTCGACAGTATCTCGCGACAGGGATAGCCCAATGCCCTGAGGGTGAAGGTAATGCAGCGCCCGTGGTTGACGTAATGCTCGAGTGCCGAGTTCTTCTGCTCCTCTGAGTACTTCGGCTTTACGCGAACATACCCCTTCTGCAGATCGCCACTCTTTTCGAATTCGTCACACCACGCCTTGAGAGAATTCTTCGTCGGGTAACCCAACTGGCGGATGGTTGCCTTGATGCGCTTCCCGAGCTTCAGGTACAGCTCGACCGCCCGAACACGCTCATCGTATGAATACATGGACTACCTCCAAAGTAGTCCAAGATTTTGTCCGCATCCCCTTTTGGCCCAGTTTTTGGCCTGCCCCAACGGCTCGCACTGACGATGAATCGACAGCCGCATATGAGAAAT
>NZ_JBSAXF010000078.1:0-1479 GCF_053427845.1 Burkholderia sp. AW49-1
GCGCGGCGGCTGGGACGTCTGGACGGGGGCGTTTACAGCATTCGGATTGTGCATCGCGTTTCGCTCTCAATCGGTCTCAGTCGAGCCGCAGCTTCGCTTCGGCGAAGGCATACAGCGGGCGCCACAGCAGGCGGTTGAACAGGGTAACGAACAGGGACATCACGGCGATGCCCAGGATGATCTTCGGAAAGTCGCCGGCGGCGGTGGTCTGGGCGATATAGGCGCCGAGGCCGTGCGCCTCGATCCGGGTCGTGCCCCACTGCACCGCTTCCGACACGATGCTCGCGTTCCACGCGCCGCCCGACGCGGTGATCGCGCCGGTCACGTAGTACGGGAAGATGCCGGGCAGGATCGCCTGGCGCCACCACTGCCAGCCGCGGATCCGGAAGTTCGTCGCGGCTTCGCGATAGTCGTTCGGATACGACGTCGCGCCGGCGATCACGTTGAACAGGATATACCACTGCGTGCCGAGCACGATCAGCGGCGACAGCCAGATGTCGGCGTTCAGGTGGAAGCGCGCGATCACGATCACGAACACCGGGAACAGCAGGTTCGCCGGGAACGCGGCGAGGAACTGCGCGAGCGGCTGCAGCTTCTCGGCGAGTTTCGGGCGCAGCCCGACCCACACCCCGACAGGCACCCAGATCACGGACGCGATCGAGATCAGCACGACCACGCGCAGCAGCGTGATGAGCCCGAGCACGATCACGTGGCCGACTTCGGCCATCGTCACGCCGGTCGACACGAAGCTGACGACACGCCACACGATATAGGCCGTGCCGAGCAGCACCAGCACTGCCCACGCGATGTCGACCGTGCGCGACGCCTTCTTCTCGACCTTGGGCAGCGTGAAGCGCATCGCGCTCGACAGCGGCAGACGCAGCGGAATCCGCGCGGCCTTCGCGAAGAACCAGCCGGCCGGCACCAGCAGTTGATGGATCAGGCGCGTGCGGCGCACGAGGTCGAGCAGCCAGGATTGCGGCGCATCACCCGATGCGGTGTTCTCCATCCGGAACTTGTCGGCCCACGCGATCAGCGGGCGGAACAGGAACTGGTCATAAGCCAGGATCACCACCGTCATCGTCAGGATCACCCAGCCGATCGCGCCGAGGTTCTTGTCCGAGATCGCCTGCGCGAGATACGCGCCGATCCCGGGCAGCGTGATGGTCTGGTTGCCGACGGTGATCGCCTCCGATGCGACGACGAAGAACCAGCCGCCCGACATCGACATCATCATGTTCCAGATCAGCCCCGGCATCGAGAACGGCACCTCGAGCTTCCAGAAGCGCTGCCACGACGTCAGGTGAAAGCCGCGCGACACTTCGTCCAGATCGCGCGGCACCGTACGCAGCGACTGGTAGAAGCTGAACGTCATGTTCCACGCCTGGCTCGTGAAGATCGCGAAGATCGCGGCCAGTTCCGCACCGAGCACGCGGCTCGGGAACAGCGCGAGGAAGAACGTGACTGTAAACGAGATGA
>NZ_JBSAXF010000079.1:0-1474 GCF_053427845.1 Burkholderia sp. AW49-1
ATATCTCGTTTACGGTCACGTTCTTCCTTGCACTGTTCCCGGGCCGCGTGCTCGGTGCGGAACTGGCCGCGATCTTCGCGATCTTCACGAGCCAGGCGTGGAACATGACGTTCAGCTTCTATCAGTCGCTGCGCACGGTGCCGCGCGACCTGAGCGAAGTGTCGCGCGGCTTTCACCTGACGTCGTGGCAGCGCTTCTGGAAGCTCGAGGTGCCGTTCTCGATGCCGGGGCTGATCTGGAACATGATGATGTCGATGTCGGGCGGCTGGTTTTTCGTCGTCGCATCCGAGGCCATCACCGTCGGCAACCAGACCATCACACTGCCCGGGATCGGCGCGTATCTCGCACAGGCGATCTCGGACAAGAACCTCGGCGCGGTGGGCTGGGTGATCGTCGCGATGTCGGTCGTGATTCTCGCGTACGACCAGTTCCTGTTCCGTCCGCTCGTCGCATGGGCCGACAAGTTCCGGATGGAGAACACCGCGTCGGGCGACGCGCCGCAGTCCTGGCTGCTCGACATGCTGCGCCGCACGCACCTGATCCATCAGCTGCTGGTGCCGGCCGGCTGGCTGCTGTCGCAGGCCGCGCGGATTCCGCTGCGCGTGCCGGCGCTGACGGGCACGCGTTCGCGCGGCACGTCGGCGCGCGGGTCGTCGCGCGTCGGTGACATCGTGTGGGGAACGTTCGTGATCCTGATTACCGTGTATATCGCGTGGCGCGTCGTCAGCTTCGTCGCGACCGGCGTGACGATGAGCGAGGTCGGTCACGTGCTGACGCTCGGGTTGATCACGCTGCTGCGTGTGATCGTGCTGATCGCGATCGCGTCGGTGATCTGGGTGCCGCTCGGCGTGCTGATCGGGCTGCGTCCCGCGCTGGCCGAGAAGATCCAGCCGCTCGCGCAGTTTCTCGCCGCGTTCCCGGCGAACCTCCTGTTCCCGGTGTTCGTGATCGTGATCGTCCACTTCCATCTGGACGCGGACATCTGGCTATCGCCGCTGATCGTGCTCGGCACGCAGTGGTACATCCTGTTCAACGTGATCGCCGGCGCGATGTCCTATCCGAACGACTACAAGGAAGCGACGAAGAATTTCCGCATTCGCGGCTGGCAGTGGTGGCGGCAGGCGATGCTGCCCGGCATCTTCCCGTATTACGTGACCGGTGCGATCACCGCGTCGGGCGGCGCGTGGAACGCGAGCATCGTGTCCGAGTTCGTGCAGTGGGGCGACACGAAGGTCGTCGCGCACGGCCTCGGCTCGTACATCGCACAGACGACCGCGGCCGGCGACTTTCCGAAGATCATCCTGGGCATCGCCGTGATGTCCCTGTTCGTCACCTTGTTCAACCGCCTGCTGTGGCGTCCGATGTACGCCTATGCGGAATCCCGGCTCCGTCTCGATTGAGAGTAAGCGCGATGCAAAATTCGACCGTAATCAACGCCCCCGCCCAGACGTCACAGCCGCTTCAGCCGCCGCGG
>NZ_JBSAXF010000008.1:0-267548 GCF_053427845.1 Burkholderia sp. AW49-1
CAACCGTTTTTTAAAACTCGTCAACAACTTTTTTAACTACTTCGTTGCGACGACTGCGGTTTAATTTCGTATGCACTGGAGTCGATAAAACCAACTTCAACAGCACCGCTTCCCTTCTTCCCCCGCGCTGCGTTTCCGTTAGCGCGAAAGAGGCGTGATTCTAAGCACCCACCCCGGTCTCCGCAACCCCTTTTGTGAAAATATTTTGGCATGCCGTGCCGCGGAGCTGCTGAGCCTCCTTGGCGGCCATATACAAGCGACACGGCAGGAGTCGCCTCGGTCGCCCGTGAACAGCTTCCGCCGCAACCTTCCGTCGCTCACTTCCCCACCATTGCCCTCACCACCCCATCCCGCCGAATCAGCCCGTGATACAGCGCCGCCGCAAAGTGCGCGAGGAACGTCAAGAAGAACAAATACGCCAGCACGCGATGCGCGACCCTGAGCCAGGCGAACGCCATCGGATCAGCCGACACAATCGCCGGCAGCTGCACACCACCGCCCAGCGTCACTGGATACCCGCCTGCCGACAGCATCGCCCACCCGATCAGCGGCATCGCGAGCATCAGCGCGTACAGCACCAGATGCGACCCATGCGCGGCAACCTTCTGCCACCAAGGCAGATCCTCGGGCAATGCGGGCGGCTTCGACACGAACCGCACCACGATCCGCACGCAAACCAGCACCAGCACGGCAATCCCCAGCGGCTTGTGCAATGCCACCAGGAAATCGTGCCGCCCGGAAACCGACGCCACCATCCCCACCCCGATGAACAGCATCGCGACGATCATCGCGGCCATCACCCAATGCAGCAGCCTCGCCGGCAAGCTAAACGTCGTCGCCTTCATCATCGTCCCTCCGCACTCAGTCGCGCCGCGCCGGCCACGCCGGCTTCTTCACTCGTCCGGCGCAGATACGAATCCGCATACGCCGCGGACCGCGCCGCCAGCAACGGATCCCCCGACACCTGAATCCCCTGCGGCAACACCGTCGGGTCGTAATTCACGTCCCGGCACGGCCCGCTGTCCTGCGCCTCCACGCGATCGAGCACGAGCGTCCCCGCGTCGATCGTCGTACGCTGAGCGGGCCAGGTCTTCGTCGCATCGTCCACCGGGTCGCCGGGCTCCGCCAGCGTGACCAGCAGCTTCCACTTCTGCGCGCCGTCCGCGATGCGCCGCGCCAGGTCCTGCTGCAGCACGTTCGGATCCGCGGCCGTCGCGACGTCGCCGGCGCCCGTCGTCTGCTCCGGCACGACGCGCCACCTCACCGCCTGGCGCTTGCCGGCGGCGTCGACGAAGTAGAACGCGTTCAGCCCGAAATAGCTTTCGGTGACGTAGCTCGCGCTCGGCTTCGCACCCTTCACCCAGGCGCGGAATGCGGCCGTCTCCGGATGCGCGCCGAAGAACGCCTTCACCTTCGCCGGATCGGGCTTGCCCGTCGCCGGATCCGGCCGGGTCGCCAGCAACTGCGCGTAGAACGCCTTCGGCGTCGCCACCGGAAACACCGGCATCGCGTTCATCCCGGTCCGCCATTGCTGGCCGTCCGGCGCGGTGAGCTTCAGCGCGAGGCTGCGGATCGGCACGCTGCTGTCGGGCGCATACGGATTCCCGCCCGGCAGCGCGAAGCGCCCGACCACCGGCGTGCGCACCGCCTTGAAGAACGGCGCGACGGAATACGCGCTCGCGGCGCCGTTGCCTTCGAAGTAACCGGTCACGCACACGCCCTTCGCGTGATTGCGCCGGAAACCCGGATGCTCGCCGCCGGCCGTCTGCAGCGCGTCGACGAGCCGGTGCGGGGTCAGACGCGTCGGCGCGAGCCAGCCGCCGACATACCCGAAGGCCACGGCCACGCCAGCCACCGCGCCGCCGATCACGGCCCAGCGCCACCACCCGCGCCCGGGTTCGCGCAGCGGCGAAGAAGAGGAAGATTGCTTCATGGATGCACTCCCGATCGTCAGATCATTGTCGAACGCGTGTAGGACGCCCCCCGCGCCGCTTTATTCCATCAAGAAATTTTTCGTATGCTGACGGAATAAGCGGCGCCGACCGGCGTCCTACTCGGCATCTCCACGCTTATCGGCTCGCGCCCCGGCCATGCCCTCAAACGCCCCCGACGACGACGCATTGCGCGAACTCATCCCCAGGCTGCGACGCTTCGCGCTCTGGCTGGCGCGTGACGTCCACGCGGCCGACGATCTCGTCCAGTCGACGCTCGAGCGCGCGCTGTCGCGCTGGGCGAGCCGCCGCGACGACGCGTCGCTGCGCAGCTGGCTGTTCACGATCCTTTACCGGCAGTTTCTCGACGGCAAACGCAGTGCGAAGCGCTACGCGTGGCTGCTCGGCCGCATTCGCGACGACGACGAAGCGCACTGGCCGTCCGCCGAACGCGAGGCGACCGCGCGCGCGACGCTCGAAGCGTTCGGCCGGCTCTCCGACGAGCAGCGCAGCCTGCTGCTGCTCGTCGCGGTCGAGGGCTTCACGTATCAGGAAGTCGCCGACCTGCTCGACGTGCCGATCGGCACCGTGATGTCGCGACTCTCCCGCGCGCGCCAGGCACTGCGCCAGCTCAGCGACGGCGAGCTTCCCGCTCCTTCTCTCCGCTTGATGAAATGAACACGCTCCGTCCCGACGAACACGATCTCCAGGCCTATGTCGACGGCCAGCTCGACGACGATGCGCGCGCCGCGGTCGAGCGATATCTCGCGCTGCATCCGGAGAGCGCGGAACAGGTGAAGCAATGTCAGATGGATGCGCAGCGGTTGCGGGCCGCGCTCGAGAGCGTGCGGATGCCTGGCGAAAATCCTGCGCTCGATCCGGCGGCGCTTCGTGCGAAGCGTGCGGAGCGCTCGCGGGTGCGGTTCGCGATGGCGGCTTCGTTCGTGTTCTGTATCGGGCTCGGGACATTTGGCGGGTGGCAGGCGCGCGGGTGGAACGCGGCGCCTCCGATTGCGCCGATGAGCGATGCGGTCGAGGCTTACCGGATGATGGCGGTCGATCAGACCGCGAAGGTGGACTTTCGGCCGACGAGTGCGAAGGATTTGCAGACGTGGCTCACCCGGCGCATGGGGGCGTCGGCGAGGCTGCCGGATTTGAGTGCGGCCGGGTTCCGGCCGGTTGGCGGGCGGTTGTTTACGACGGACAGCGGCGCGACAGCTGCGATGATGCTCTACGAGGACGACGCCGGGCGGACACTGAGTTTCTATCTCCGACCGGCGGAATCGAAACATCGGCTGCTGCCAGCCGGGCAACGTGTGGATGGGTCGTTGCTCGCGCGGTATGGGTCGGTGAACGGGCTCAATTATGCGGTGGTCGGGCCGGTGGATAAGGTCGGGGAACAGGCCGTTGTGCAGGCGCTCGATCAGCAGATTTGAGGGGTTATGCGCGACCCCGTGCGTAGCCGTTATGCACTGCCTGTGGTTCAGCCGAGGTGGTTCGATCAGCCTGATGGCGCTCACGCTCGCCGTTCGAGCCCACAGCGTTTGGATTCGCTTTCGCGGTGGTTATCCACATCGTGAACATCGTCGCGACGCGATCGCGGATGGACGCACCTTCTTCGCTTTCGATGTCACAGGATTTGGCGTCGTTTCAGCGCGGGATATCCACATCGGCCGCAACGGCTTGGCATGCCATCTCTTGTCGAACCCCTCACCTTTGAGGGACACAGCATTTCGAGTGCCTTTGGGCCGGGATATCCACGCCGCCCTCACCGCGCTGGCACACAGGATTTCGATTCGGCTGCTCTCGGGTTGTTCATATGCTCGCGGGCGCTTCAGATCAATGTTGTTCGGTGGATTGCACAGCGTTTCTGATTGTTTTGCTTCTCGGTTGTCCACACCCAACTATCGGGCGCTACGGCGGCACGGACGTCACTTGCTCGAGTAAGCCCCGAGAATCTCGCCGGTTTCCGGGGACACGACGTACTTGATCGACGTCCCGAGCGGGCTTGCATTGCCGAGCCCACGCATGCCGGGAGGCATCTTCGCCACGAAGGTCACGCTGATTACGTGGTCCTCAGGCCCGGGATCCATTCTGGCCGCTCTTTCGTCCGTGATACAGATCCTGCCCGGTCTTTGCAAACTCTTCACAGGCAGCCCTCAGACCGAGCAGCGCCGCGATATCGAGATCGACGGAGCATCGGCCGATGGTCCCTAAATTCAGCTTGGCTATCCGTCCCCCTGAGACATTCCGTTCACCTCCCCTTCTTTCTGCACCGCCATCAAGTCCCTTAAGCAATCAGCACACGTTGCCGTCAGTAGTCCGATGGCTGCTTCCATCGACTCGTCGTCGTTAAAGCGGTAGACACCCCCTCCTTCATGCGTACCGCCCAGCTCGCGCACTTTCGCCTCTTCGGATTCCAGCATGTAGCCGGGATACTCGATTTCGTGCCGCACGAGCAGCAGCGGGACGATCCGACGGCCGCCCTTCCAGTTGCTGCGGTCGTTGATGAGGTTGGATACGGTCCGCGTCACGAGCTCGCCGCCTACGTGTCCGTGGGACGGGCAATTCATCAGCGGCATCGCGTCACCTGTTTCCCCGAAACTGCCGGTGGCTTCGCGCCTGCCTCGAGAAAATACGACGACTCGTCGGGAATGACGCCATCCACGTAACGCCTGTCTTCCCACAGCAAGCGCCATCGCGTGCGCACGGCCAGCTCCATTGCATCTCTGACCTTCGGCGCTCGCGTTCCTCTGCCCAGGTAGTTGAAGCACCCCCTGTTCGGGAACACGCGGCAACCGCCCACCGGCACGATGCCAAGCCACTTCGATCGCTCGACGGTAACGGGTTCCCAGATGCCGTCGCAAGGCACTTTATCGCCGGACTTGATCATCACGCCGACTGGTTCCGGAATCTCCTGCAAGTCCTCCGGAAACACCGGATATGGCAGCGTGTAGAAGCTGTGTTCGTATGCATGCGGTGAAAGCAGCAGCCCAACCGAGCACAGTTGTGCGAGGTCGGTATATCCCGGCTCGAACGGCGCATACTCCATCTGGTATTCCGATGCGTGCAGCAGTCGAACAAGCGCATCGACCTTCGGCGGGTACGGGGCAACCTGCGCACCCCGATCCCAGTAATCCGGATGAGGGAAGAAATACGCATTCAGATGGTTGTACCGAGCAACCGCATATTGCAGCGGCTCACCGCGCCGCCAGACGAACCGGTGCCCTCGGGCCAGCTCGGACAACCCTCGATCGTAGGCCGCAAGGATCTTGAAGATCATTGGCAGATTATTTGCCGGCATGGGCTCCGGATCATCCGCGGACTGGTTCTTCACCGCATTCTCATATTCATTCGCGAAGATCGCAAACGCATCGCGCTTGCGCTTCCAGAGCGAAAAGCTGGTCAGGCGTTGAAGCAGCCAGACGATCCGGCGCCGCGTCGTGTCATCCGTCATGTCGTGCGACTGTGGCGTGTTTGTCATAACGGATCCTCGTGCAACTGCGGCCACATCGGTCATCAGCACCCGTGACGCGGCCAGCGATATCCGTCACCAGCTCTGGTCGACGGGCGCCTTCATCGATCGTCGGAATCGAACCTCATGTTGAATCGTCGGCCCTTGAACCGATAACGATCCTGAATCCCGGCGATTCTACAGATGCGAGCGTTCGAACTGGTCACCGGCTTCGACGTCGCTTGATCCATCCACCGCACGCAGTGCATATCCTGCCCGGATCACAGTCGACGGACTGTGCTTATCCAAAGGTGTTAACAGAGTTCGTATACATACGTAGTGATAGTTAACAAGCTCGGTGCCTCACAGTGGATAACCTCCGTAACGCTCTGAATTTCCAAGACGAATCGGAACGCATAACCACCGGCGATACACACGCAAAACTCTGTGCAGCACAGAACAACTTTTCGTCGATTCACAGCCACGCCGACATATCCTCAATCGTTCCACTGTGAATCCAGAGGCTTGCCGGACGGTTATCCAGAGGGCAATGTGGATAACGTCACAGCGCATCGACACGTTTCCCTGTGATGCGAAGCAGTGAAGCCAACGTGCCTGGCATCGCGAGACGCCATCGATCGTCGACACCCGCACACGCCCGATTCAAAAAATTTTCACGAAGGGACTTGCGCACCACCAAAACCCTCTCTATAATTCGCGGCTTCTTAGGCTCGTAGCTCAGTTGGTTAGAGCACCACCTTGACATGGTGGGGGTCGTTGGTTCGAATCCAATCGAGCCTACCAACGAACAAAATGAAGGGGTCTGGCAGTGCGCATTGCCTACGGGCAATCCGGCTCGCCAACATACAAACGCCACGCGGCAACATCGCGTGGCGTTTTTCTTTTTGCGGCCGAAATAGCGCATGCACGAGCGTGATGCTCCGTGTGCGATACATGCGCGACTGGCGGCCAGCAATCGACAAGGCAGGGCGCAAAGCCCCCGCTCGTCAAGCATCAATGCAGATGCTTCAACTTGTCAGGATTCCGCACGACATAGATCGCGACGATCTTCCCGTCTTCGACCTCGAGCGCCGTGGTTTGCAGCTCGCCGTCGGCCTCCAGCGTGACGAACCCCGGCAACCCGTTGACGAACCCGGCCCGCACGAGCGTCGACGCATGCGTGGCGAACAGCCCGGCCAGGTATTCGTGCACCTTCATCACACGCTCGAAGCCGAACACCGGCTTGCCCGCGGCCGAGCGCTTGCCGCCGCCGTCCGAATGCAGGCTCACGTCCTCGGCGAGCATCGCGCCGAGCGCGCGCATGTCGCCGCTGCGTGACGCCGCGAAGAACGCCTCGGCCAGCTCGATCCCGCGCTGCTTCTCGACATGAAACCGCGGCCGCGCCTCGCGTACATGCGTGCGCGCCCGCGCCGCAAGCTGCCGGCATGCGGCCGGGTCACGCTGGATCGTCGTCGCGATCTCGTCGAACTCGAGGCCGAACACGTCGTGCAGAAGAAACGCCGCGCGTTCGAGCGGCGAGAGCCGTTCGAGCGCGAGCATCAGCGGCAGCGTGACGTCCTCCTGTTCGTCCTCCTCGACGACCGGCTCCGGCAGCCACGGGCCGACATACGTCTCGCGCTGATGCCGCGCGGACTTCAGCTGATCGAGACACATGCGCATCACCATGCGGCGCAGGAACGCCTCGGGCACGCGCACCTCCGTGCGATCGACGTCCATCCAGCGGATGAACGCCTCCTGCACGATGTCCTCGGCGTCCGCGACGGAACCGAGCATCCGGTACGCGACGCGGATCAGCGTGCGACGCAGCGGATCGAAGCTCGCCGCAGCGTCGTCCCGGTCTTCGGCGCTGCCCGCGGCCGGATCGAGGTCCGTCATCAGGCCACCATTTTCGCGGCAGCGGCTTTCGCTTCAGCCGGATCGATCCACAGCCCGAAGCCGACGGCCAGCCGGTTCCAGCCGTTGATCACGTTGATCATCACCGAGAGTTTCACCTGTTCCTCCTGGCTGAAATGGTCGTTCAGCGCCGCATACGCGGCTTCGTGCGCGCCATGACCCTCCGACAGCCGCGTGAGCGCGTCGGTCCAGCCGAGCGCCGCGCGTTCGCGGTCGGTATAGCAGGGCGCTTCGCGCCACGCGGCCAGCAGGTTGATGCGCTGCTCGGTCTCGCCTTGCTCGCGCGCCTCGACGGTGTGCATGTTAAGGCAGTTCGCACACGCGTTGATCTGCGACGCGCGGATCTTGACCAGCTCGATCAGCGTCGGCTCGAGGCTTCCGGCAGCGGCGACCGATACGGCCATCCAGTTCTTCATCAGCGCAGGGGCGGCGGCAAACGGATTGAGTTTCGCAGTCATGGTTCCTTCTCCTTTCGTGTTGGTTCCGGTGATATGACGAACGAGACGCCCGCGCGTGTGACATCGACGCGAAAAATTTTTCAAAAGCCGGGAAGCGCACGGAGGGCAGGGCAGCCGAACATCGCACCGACGGCCGCGATGCCACTCTGCGGATCGGGGCCGATATCGACTGCGTGACGCCGTTCCTCCGGCGCACCCGGGTCGTCGACCTTTCATGCGTGCCGCGCGGCTGTCATGAGGTGACGGTAATGCCGACGCGCAGGCATGCCCATTGCGGCCATCCCCCGAGCCCCGCTAGTACGGGCTTCGATCGTTCGTCACGCTGCCGCCGCTCGAAGTGCGAATGCTTTCATTTGTCTTTCGCATTTGTTTCGCCCGAAATCCGATTCGCGACGGTCACATTTCTGGCCCATACTGTTGTGCACGGGCAGATGAAGTGACGCCGCATCAGCGGCCCGGCGCGCGCGCCGGCTGCCCGACGACGCAGCAATGAAGGTCGCACGTCAGCCGCGCGCATCCGAGCGCAAGGCTTTCCTTTTTCCGGCAACGCAACGCAGCGAATCGCGACGTGGACGGTAAACCGATGAGCCTCCTTGCATCCCAGCTTCAGCGCCGTTATCAGGACGTGCGCGCCCATAGCGTCGCGTTGACGGCGACGCTGTCCGCCGAGGACCAGGCCGTGCAGTCGATGCCCGACGCGAGTCCGGTGAAATGGCATCTCGCGCATACGACCTGGTTCTTCGAAACCGTCGTACTGATGCGACGCGTGCGCGGTTACGCGCCGTTCGACGACGCGTTCCAGTTTCTCTTCAATTCCTATTACGAAGCGCTCGGCCCGCGCCATCCTCGGCCGCAGCGCGGGCTGCTCACGCGTCCGTCGCTCGACGAGGTGCATGCGTACCGTCAGTACGTCGACGACGCAATGCTGCGCGCGCTCGACGGCGCCGATCCGACGATGCTCGCCACGATCGCGCCCGAGATCGAACTCGGCCTGCATCACGAACAGCAGCATCAGGAGCTGATCGTCACGGACATGCTGCATGCGTTCTCCTGCAACCCGCTGAAGCCGGCGTTCCGGCCGCGCGATGGCACCGACGGGCATGCGGCCCTGGCCGCAGGCGATGCCGGCCCGTTGCGCTGGCTGCATCAGCCGGGCGGCCTCGTCGAGATCGGCCACGACGGCGACGCGTTCTCGTTCGACAACGAACGGCCGCGCCATACGGCGCTCGTGCGTCCGAGCGAGATCGCGAACCGTCTCGTGACGAATGCGGAATTCGCGGCCTTCATCGCGGACGGCGGCTACGCACGCCCTGAATACTGGCTGTCGGACGGCTGGGCGACGGTGCAGCGGGAAGGGTGGCGAGGGCCCGCTTACTGGATTTCCGACGACGACGGTGAGCCGGAAACCGTAAACGCATGGCGCGCGTTCGGCCTGCACGGCGTGGAGCCGCTCGCGCCCGATGCGCCCGTGTGTCACGTGAGCTTCTACGAAGCGGCCGCGTATGCGGAGTGGGCCGGTGCACGCCTGCCGACCGAATTCGAATGGGAAGCCGCATTCGGCGCGGACGGTATTCAGCAGATGCTCGGGCACGTGTGGCAATGGACGCGTTCGTCCTACGAGCCGTATCCGGGCTTTCGGCCGCTCGCGGGAGTCGCCGCCGAATACAACGGCAAGTTCATGGTGGGCCAGCAGGTCCTGCGCGGCAGCAGCATCGCGACGCCGCCGGGGCACGAACGGCCGACGTACCGCAATTTCTTTCCGCCGGCCGCGCGCTGGCAATTCACGGGAGTGCGACTTGCGCGAGACGTCTGATCTGACGGCCACGAGCGGTGGCCTGCAACCCGCCCGCGATTCGCGGCCGAGCGCGTTCGAGCGCGATCTGATCGACGGACTGTCGCGCACGCCGCGCAGCATTTCGCCGAAATACTTCTACGATGCGGCCGGCTCGGCGTTGTTCGACCGCATCTGCGAGTTGCCCGAGTACTACCCGACACGCACGGAACTCGGCATCCTGCGCGATCGCGCGGCCGAGATCGTGCGGCGCGTCGGCCCGCATGCGGACATCGTCGAATTCGGCGCGGGCTCGCTCGAGAAGATCCGCGTGCTGCTCGACGCGTGTGCGGACAACTACGCGAACGCGCCGGCGCGCTACGTGCCGATCGACATCTCGGCCGACTACCTGCACGGCGCCGCCGCCCGGCTGCGTGCCGCGTATCCGTGGCTCGACGTCGCGCCGATCGCGGCCGACTACACGAAGGCCGAGCAACTGGCCGAACTGACGGAGACGCCGCGGCGGCGCATCGGCTTCTTCCCCGGCTCGACGATCGGCAACTTCTCGCCGGAGGAAGCCGATGCGTTCCTGCGCGCCGCCGCGCGGCTGTTGCGCGGCGGCGGCCTGCTGGTCGGCGTGGATCTCGTGAAGGACGAGCGTACGCTGCATCGCGCGTACAACGACGCGCAGGGCGTGACCGCGCGGTTCAACCTGAACCTGCTCGCCCGTGCGAACGCGGAACTGGGCGCGGACTTCGATCTCGACGCGTTCTCGCATTACGCGTTTTACGACCGGGAACGGCAGCGCATCGAGATGCATCTCGTCAGCGATATCGCGCAAGCGGTG
Organism: Burkholderia sp. AW49-1; assembly: GCF_053427845.1. NCBI lineage: Bacteria > Pseudomonadati > Pseudomonadota > Betaproteobacteria > Burkholderiales > Burkholderiaceae > Burkholderia > Burkholderia sp. AW49-1. The sequence continues at coordinate 10,376 of NZ_JBSAXF010000008.1, forward strand.
CACGTGCGTGGCCACGCGTTCCGCTTCGAGGCGGGCGAGCACATCCACACGGAGAACTCGCACAAGTTCACGATCGACGGCTTCCATGCGGTCGCGCGCCGGGCGGGCTTCGAGCCCGACACCGTGTGGACCGACGCGGACAATCTGTTCAGCGTGCACTGGCTGCGCAGCGTCGACGATATCCGCGCGTAACGTCGTTCGATCGGCGCGCACGGCGTGCGTCGCCGGCGCGCTTTTCGGCAAAAATTCCCGCCTTTGCCGATTCGATGCGCCGTCGCAACGGTGTGTCGAACCGTCCGCCATCCCTGTCCTGCAAGGCTTTGCGCCTCTCCGTAAACGTCCGTTACCGGTCTCGCAGACCGGTTTCACCTGTGTCGGCCCCCGGTGCCTAGACTCCGAACCGTAGTCACATGACGCACGACACGTGCAGGGAGTCGCGAAATGAGCAAGAAACTTATCCTCGGTGCAGTTCTCGGTGTAGCGGCGCTGGCAGCTTCGGGTGTCGCATCGGCCCACGTCGACCTGTCGGTCGGGATCGGTGTGCCGGGCGTTTATGAAGCGCCGGCGCCGGTCTACGTGGCGCCGCCTCCGCCGGTGATGTACGCGCCGGTGGGCTATCGCGACGACGACTGGCGCGCGCGCCAATGGCGTGAACACGAGTGGCGTCGCCGTGAATGGCGCGAGCACGAGTGGCGCGAGCGCGCCTGGCGTGACGGCGACGGCTGGCGCGGCCGCTGGAACTGAACCGGGCGGACCGGCTCACGAGAATACTGATCACGACGACAAGAGGAGAGTGATCGCATGATGCCCATTCGACACATCAGGTCGTGTGCGGCCGCCGCCGTCGTTGCGCTCGCAACGATCGGCAGCGCGCACGCGGCGGGCTGCATGAAGGGCGCGGTGGTGGGCGGCGTCGCCGGCCACTACGCGGGACATCACGCCGTGGTCGGCGCGGTCGGCGGCTGCATCGTCGGCCACCACATGGCGAAGAAGCACGAGCAGGAGGTGGCGGCGCAGCGCAAGGCCGCCGCGCAGGGCGTGCAGCCGGCGCAGTAAGCGCGCTCACCGGCGGAAACGGCGAGACGGTGCCGTTCCCGCCTTTCATCTTCCTTCGTCCGACGACGGCCGGCCGCGCAGTCCGCGCACGCGTCCGGCATGTCGCACATTGATCTGATGAATGCGCATCTCGCGCACCGTTACGATCATTTACAACGTCGAGTCGCGCGGAAACCGCGTGTTCCTAGAATGCAATCATTCGAACACGCTCCAGGGAGCAAACAATGAAAACGCAACGATATCTGTCCGTGCTGGCCGCAGCGCTCCTCGCACTCGGCGCCGTTTCCGCGAATGCGGCAGCCGGCGGCAATGGTGGTGGTGGCGGCAACGGCGGCGGTCATGGCGCTGGCGGCATGGGTGGCAACGCGGGCGGCATGTCCGCCGGCCACATGAGCGGCGAAGCGCTGAGCAACTCGAACGGCGTGCACGCGGGCGACCGCGACAAGGGCCTCGCGCGCGCAGCCGACCGCTCCGACACGATCGCCGATCGTGCGGGCACGCAGCCGGGTCACGGTCACGCGCATACGCACGGCCATACCGCGCATGCGTCGACGTCCACGCATCACGCACATCGCAACGCATTCGGCCGCACGCTGTAATTGCGGGCGCACGCATGTGGAGAAAGGGCGCCTCGGCGCCCTTTTTCGTGGCGGGGAGAAAACGGAGGGGCTGCGCACCGCGATCGCATCGACCCCGATTTGCAACCAGCCGTAACCACATACGCGAACCCGCGATAATACGAATCGCTTTCATCCGGATGACAGGTAGATTCACCGCAGCCGGATCGATGAAATGAAAAAAGGGCGGCTCGTCGCCGCCCTTCGTTTCAGCGTCCCGCGCCCGCCAGCGGAGCGACGGCTGCAACAGGCTCGAACAACGCATCGGCCTGCCTGACACGCACGAATCGCGCGGCCTCTCCGCCGTCCACCAGCGCACGGAAATGCGCCTCGCCGCACGCGAGCTTCGCGCGTTCGTGCTCGCTCGTCACGTCGCCGTCGGCATTCGGCGTATCGACGACGAAATACAGCCGCTCGCCGCCGTCCTGCTCCGCGAGCACCGCCCAGTCCGGGTGATAGCTGCCGAGCGGCGTCGGCACGCGGAACCACGCGGGCAGCTTCGCGTACAGCTTCACGCCGTCGTGCGCTTCGAGCGCATCGGCGAACGCACGCTCCGCGTCGGTCTCGCACACGACAGCCTCGTGGATCGACTTCCGCGCATCGGGCCGCAGATTGCGCAGATAGCCGGTCAGCGCCTCGTTTTCGAACGACTCGAGCGCATGCACGTGGCGTTCGCCGAGCTTGCGGTACGCGATGCCCGCAACCAGCGCGAGCCGCTTGCAGCGGTTGATCGCCTCGGCGGCCAGCGCGATGAACTGCTGCGGATTCACGCGGAAATCGTCGAGCCGGCCGCTGTCGGCCAGGATCGTCGCGAGCGAGCGGCGCGTGAGTTGCGTGCGGTCCTGCAGTTCGGTGAGCAGGTCGGGGAGCGGCAACTCGCCTTCGTCGATCAGCACCGTGCCGGCGCCCGCCACCTCGATCGCCTCGATGCCGGCCTTGCCGATGTCGATCTCGGCCTTGCGCCATTGCAGCCGTGCGCGCGCGATGTCCGGCGCGTCGCGCAGCGCGGCCGTGCAATCGCGCACGAGCTTCGCGTTGTCGAACTCGACGCTGTACACGGTGCGATGGCGGATGCGGTCCCACAACGCGCGGAAGTCGTCGCCGAACACGACGGCCTTGCCCGAAGCATCGCGCCGCAACGCGATCGCGCGACGCTCGTCCGCATTGCGCACCGCGAAGCGGCCCGACAGCTTGCGCAGCGTCGCGACGATCGGCGCGCGCAGCGTCTCGAACGCGTCGGGCAGCACGAGCGCGCTCTGGCGCAGCGCATCCTTGAGCCGGTCGAGCACCTTGCCCTGCGCGTCGACGTAGCCCTGCTCATGCAGATGCGTCCACAGCACGCGCGACAGCTCGATGCCGAGCGCGTGCGCGGGCCCGTCGCCTTCCTGCACCGGCAGCGCCGCGAACTGGTGTTCCTCGACGATCCCGAAGCGAATGCCCGTATCGGCCTCGATTTCCTTCTGCAGGTTCTCCGCGAACGACTCGTAGCGCTCGGTCGCGATCACGGTGAGCGTGTTCACGCCCGGGTCGCGCACGCGTTCGCCGTCCTGGTCGACCGCGAGGCGCAGCCCGCGGCCGAGCGTCTGGCGACGCTCGCGTTCTGTCTGGATGTCGCGCAGCGTGCAGATCTGGAACACGTTCGGGTTGTCCCAGCCTTCCTTCAGCGCCGAATGCGAGAAGATGAACTTCAGCGGCGTGTCGAACGACAGCAGCGCTTCCTTCTCGCGCATGATGAGGCCGTACGCGCGCTCCGCGTTCTCGCGCGCCGCGGCGCTGCTTTCGCTCGTGTCGGTCCAGCCGCCCTTGCGGTCGATCGAGAAGTAGCCGTTATGTGCGCGCTCGACTTCGAGCGCGACGTCGACGCCGTCGAACAGCGCACGGTAGGCCGGCACGCGCGCCGCGCGCGCATATTCCTCTTCGAAGATCAGCGCGTAGTCGCCCTTCACGGGCATCCCGTTTTCGTCGTAGCGGCGATAGCGCTCGACCGAATCGACGAAGAACAGCGACAGCACCTTCACGCCGCGCTCGGCCAGACGCAACTCCTTGTCGAGATGCTCGCGGATCGTGCGGCGGATCATCTCGCGCTGAACGGCGAGCGTGTCGATGTCGCCGAACGCCTCGCCGAGCGACAGGAACGCCTCGCCTTCCGGATGGCGCAGCTCGACGTATTCGGCACCCTTCACCGCATGCACCTCGCCGATTCGCAGCCCCGCGTACAGCGCGCGCCTGGTCAGGCGTTCGAGGTCGTCGCCGTCGGTCGCCGACACGATCTGGCGCTTCACGCCGGCCGCGGTCGCGACGTCGAGCTCGATGCGCGCGCTGATCGCGCCACGCCGGTTCGACACGCCGACGAGCCGCACGTACGGCTTGTTGTGCGCATCCTCGACGATCGCCGACGCGATCTCGATCTGCTTGACGAGCTTGCGCTCGTACGCGTCGACCGCGTCGAGCCGGTACACCATGTGGTGGCGGTCGACGTGCGTCGCCGAATAGCGCAGCGTGCAGAGCGGCGCCATCGCGGCGAGCGCTTCGCGCCCGCGCCCCTCGAGCCCGCCGTCGACGCTTTGCGGCTCGTCGACGATCACGATCGGCCGCGTCGCACGGATCAGGTCGATCGGCTTTTCGCCGCCGGTCTTCTCGCTGTCCTTGTAGAGGTTGTTGATCTCTTTCTTGTTGATCGCGGCGACCGTCATCACCATGATCTGGATCGCCGCGCTCGCCGCGAAGTGGCGCACCTGGCCGAGCTTCGCGGAGTCGTACAGGAAGTAGTCGTACGGCACGCCCGCGTACAGCGCGCGGAAATGGTCCTCGGTGATCGAGAGCGTCTTGTGCACGCCTTCCTTGATCGCGATCGACGGCACGACGATCACGAACTTCGTGAAGCCGTAGCGGCGGTTCAGCTCGAAGATCGTGCGCAGGTACACGTAGGTCTTGCCGGTGCCGGTCTCCATCTCGACGGTGAAGTCGCGCGAGCCGGGCAAGCCGGACGGCGGCAGCCCGCCGCGCAACTGCACGTCGGCGAGATTGCGCGCGAGCGCGTCGTCGGTCAGCGACAGCCGGTTGCCGACGCCTTGCTCCGACACCGCGAAGCCGAGCGAGCCTTGCGCGGCGGCCGTCGTGCCGGGCGCGGCGTTCGCGAGCACGCTGAAGTCGCCGCGATACGATTCCTGGCCGCGAAACAGGTCGCAGACGGCGTCGATCGCCTCGCGCTGGTAGTCGAGGTCCGCTTCGAAATGCAGCCGCATCACAGGCTCCGCACGCGCTTCACGCCGTGCTGTTCGAGCAGCGCGGCGAGATTGAGCTTCGCGACGTCGTCGACGAAGCCGCTGTCGCGGAACAGGCACGTGACGTCGCGCGTCGCGCCGGTCGCGTCGAGCAGCTCGACGATGCCGTCGGCGAGCGGGCCCGCGTCGTCGCGCGAAATGCGCGCATCGAAGCACGCGACGATCGAGTGGCCGATCAGGTGCACGGTCTTGCCCGCGACCGGGTGATGCCCGACCGGCGTGCACAGGTCGAGGCCGAGCTTCAGCGTCAGTTCGGCGAGCAGGTCGTCCTCGCTGCGGCCGGTCTTCACGTGCTCGACGGACGCGAAGAGCGCGTGGTCGAAATCGTCGCGGCGCGGGTCCCATTCGATCACGTTGGTCGTGTCGAGCCGGTACACGCGGAAACCGAGATCGCCATAGCTTTCCGGATAGTCGCGCGCGACCTGCTGCGCGGTGCGGCGCAGGCGTTCCTTCGTGATTTCCGCGAGCGTGAGCGGCTTCTTCAGCTTCGCGCAGAAATCGGCGGCCGCCAGCTGCGTCTTGTCGCGGCGGTCGAGCGCCTCGGGCAGCTGCACGAGGATGTAGCGGCGCGCGCCGCCGTCGGTCGCGTTCACCTGCATCACCGCGTGGCCGGTCGAGCCGGAGCCGGCGAAGCAGTCGAGCACGATGTCGTCGCCGCGCGTGCACCAGCCGATCACGGCCGCCGCGAAATCGACCGGCTTCGGCTGGTCGAACGGGATGCCGAGCGTCTTCAGCAGCGCGTCGTCGGAGCCGGCGAACGGCAGCACCGACGGCACGTTCTCGTACATGTTCTCGTCGAGGTAGTAGATCCGCTGCGGCTGCGTGGTTTCATCCGGGCCGAATTCGATCTGGCCGCGCTCGATCAGCGCCTGCATCGTCGCGGGCGGGTTGCGCCAGCCGCGCGCCGGCATCGCGCACGGCTTGCCGGTGACCGGGTGGATCAGCGGCGTGAAATATTCTTCCGGCGCCTTCTTCTTGTTCGGCCACGCCATCGACACGAGGCGGTACACGCGCCCGTCGGCCGACAGCCGGTCGTACATCACCTCGCCGCCCGACAGGTTGGTCTGCGCCTTCATCCATGCGCGGTAGGCCTTTTGCGCGTCCTTCGCGTTGCCGCTGCGGTACACCGCGTCGTGCGCGGCATCCAGCATGCGCTGCGCGTTGCGCTTCGGGCGCTTCAGCGGCGCCTGCTCGAGCAGCGTCTCGGCGTTGCGCGCGAACAGCACGAGCGATTCGTGCTGATACGCGACGCCGCGCGCATCGCCTTTCGGGTTGCGCTTGTCCCACACGGCGACGCCGAGCTCGTTCTCCTCGCCGAAGATCTCGCGCAGCATCAGCACGAGCGCGTGCACTTCATGCTCGTCGATGTGCACGGCGATCAGCCCTTCGTCGGACAGCAGCGCGTGCGCGAGCTTCAGGCGCGGATACATCATGTTCAGCCAGTCGGTGTGGAACCGGCCGTTCGCCTCGGTGTTGGTGCTGCGCTTCACGCCGCCTTCGGTCTGGCCCGTCATCGCCAGGTAGTGGCGGATGCTGTCGCTGAAGTCGTCCGGATAGACGAAATCGCTGCCGGTGTTGTACGGCGGGTCGATGTAGACGAGCTTCACCTTGCCCGCGTAGCTCTTGTGCAGCAGCTTCATCACGTCGAGGTTGTCGCCCTCGATCACGAGATGGCGCGTGTCGTCCCACGCGACGCTGTCGCCGGGGCACGGACGCAGCGTGCCCGTCGACGGCGTGAGCGCGGCCTGGCGCGCGCTGCGCTTGCCGTGCCAGTGGAAGCCGTAGCGCTCGTCGGCGTCGCCGACGGTGCGCTCGCCGACCAGCGCCTTCAGCACGTCGACGTCGACCGACGCGCCGTCCGGGCCTTCGGTCACGAGTTCGGGGAACAGCGCCTTCAGGCGCGCGACGTTGTCGGCGGTGAAATCCGTCGACATCGCCTGCGGGCTCGCCGCATCGAGTTTCTGCATCGTTTTTTCCATCGGAGCCCGGCCGCGTGCGCCAGGACGTCGGGCGCACTCACGGCACCGGCGGCAATGGCCACCCGGGCAAACCCGAAACGCTAGCGAGTCGGTCGGCGCAGGTCAAGCACCGATGTGAGGCGATCGTGCGTGCATCGGCCGCGATCGCCCGTCCGACGGGCCGCGAGCGGCTTCGGGCCAGTCGTCGCGGCGCCGGCCGATGCCCGTGTCAGCGGGGTCGCGCACGGGCCGAAAACGACGAAAAAAAGGGCACGGTCGGCGCAAAACGCCGGCGTGCCCGCATGGAGAGTCCCGAACGAACGATACGGCGGGGCGCGGCGCGCCCCGGCCGCGGGGTCAGAAGCGCGTGCGGATGCCCGAGGTCAGTTCGAGCTGGTTCTTCGCGCCGAACGTCGACGAAACCGTGTAGCCGCCATGCAGCTTCATGTAGTCGCCGGCCAGGTACAGTTCGGTGCGCTTGCTCAGGTGATAGAACACCGACCCGTAGATCGTCTCCTTGAAGCCGTTGCCGACACCGTTCGTCAGGCTGAACGCACCGAGGTTCGCGTTCGGCACGAAGCCGTCCGCGTTGTACGCGGCGTTCTTGACGCGCATCTGCTGGTAGCCGAGCTCGTAATCGAGCGCGCCCTTCGGCGCGATCTTCATCGACACCGTCCACGAATCGTCGTGGCGCTGGCCGAGCGAGCCCTGGTCGCCGTTGTAGCGGAAGTAGCCGGCATTCAGGCGCACGATGCTGAACGCATAGTTGCCGCCGACGGAGAACGTCTGGTTCGTGAAGCCACCGTGATTCACGTGGTTGTAGAAGCCCGACACGGCGAACGGCCCACCGTTGTAGCCGAGCGCTACCTGGTACGCGGAGCCGGTCGCAAACTGGGTCGAGTTGCTGAACTGGTAGCCGGCGCTCGCGAAGATGCCGTTGCTGAACAGCTTCTTCCACGCGAGGCCGTTGTTGTAGCGCGTGCCGGTCGGGCCGGCCGCGTAGAAGATCATCTGCTTGAAGTTGTTCGAGTTGGTCCAGCCGCCTTCCTCGGTCGTGAGCTTCGCGGAGCCGTACGCGTCGCCGTAGATCGCCGATGCGTCGCGCGCGATCGTGTTCTGGAAGCCGGCCGTCAGCTTGCCGAAGCGCTCGTCCTCGACGCCAACCCATGCGTCGCGGTCGAAGATCTGACCTTCGTCTTCCATCTGGCCGTTCGCGACCACGTATTCGCTTTCGAGGCGGAAGATGATCTTCGTGCCGCCGCCGATGTCCTCGGCGCCTCGCAGACCCCAGCGGCTGCCGCTGAACCACGGTTCGCCCTCGTTGCCCATGCCGATCACATGATTGCCGTTCGCGTCGGCGTGGGTCCGGTAGGTCGGAAAGCTCAGGTCCATCAGGCCGTAGAGCTGCACGCTCGACTGCGCGTGCGCCTGGGTGCCGGCGCACAGGCCTGCCGCCGCGATGGAAAGGGCAAGGGTTTTTCGTTTCAAGATCGTCTCCTCCGAGCTGCCGCATTGAAATCTGTTCGTTGGCAGTACGTAATGTATGCCGGCTGTTGCCGGCCACAGCGAGGCGGCCGACGTGTAGCATCGTAGAGGGTGCAATCCTTCACGCCGCTTTCCCCGAGGAAAGAATCGGATCGGTGAAAACACCGAACGCGCAATAATCGCGAATCAGGGCAGGCCGGCAGGTGGGCGCACGCGAGCCCGACAGGCAGCCCGCGGGCTGCCGACACGTTACGTGCTACGAATCGATGCCGGAGGCGGCGCCGTCAGTCCTGCGCGTTCTTCTCGCGCAGGATGTAGCCGAGCCCGCGCAGCGTGATGATCTCGGCCGTGCTGCCCGCCAGATGCTTGCGCAGCCGGTGGATGTAGATGTCGATCGCATCCGCGCTCGGCTCGTCGTCGAGGGCGAACACGCTGTCCATCAGTCGCGCCTTCGACACCGTCTTGTTCTGCTGCAGCATCAGCGTTTCGAGAATCGCATGCTCGCGGCGACGCAGCGCGAGCACCGCGTCGCCGCAACGGAATTCGCGTGTGCCGAACGCGTAGACGAGATCGCCGCATACGAGCTGCGTCGTGCCCACACCGGCCTGCCGGCGGATCAGCGCGCGGATCCGCGCGACCAGTTCGCGCGATTCGAACGGCTTGACCACGTAGTCGTCGGCACCCGCGCCGAAGCAGTCGACCTTGTCGTCGACCGAGCCGTGCGCGGTCAGCATCAGCACCGGCACGTTGTCGTTGCGGCGCCGCAATCGCGCGAGCACTTCCTTGCCGCTGATGCCGGGCAGCCGCATGTCGAGCAGCACCGCGTCGTAGCGTTCGGTTTTCAATACCGTGTCCGCGCGTTCGCCGTCGGCGACGCAGTCGACCGCGAAATCCTCGCCGCGCAGCAGGTTGACGATCCAGTGCGCGAGTTCGGCGTTGTCTTCGACCAGCAGGAGTTTCATGGCGACTTCTCTTCAGGCGTATGCGGGCAGCCGCACGGTCACGACGATACCGCGATTGCCGGGCCCCGGCGCGAGCGACGCGCTGCCGCCGTGCGCCTGCGCGATCTCGCGGACGATCGCGAGACCCAGGCCCGAGCCTTCGGTGTCGGCCGATACGCGGTAGAACCGCTTGAACACGTGCGGTCGCGCTTCGGCCGGAATGCCCGGGCCGTTGTCGACCACGTCGAGCACGACGGCGTCACCGTCGCGCCGCGCGGCGACCGTCACGCAACCGCCCGGTTGCGTATAGCGCACCGCGTTGTCGACGAGGTTCATCACCAGCGCGGTCAGGAGGCTGTCGCTGCCCGCGACGTCGAGCCGTTCGCCGAGATCCGCGCCGAGGTCGATGTCGCGCCGCTGCGCGAGCACGATCGTTTCCTCCAGCACGCTCGATACGACCGCGGCGAGATCGACGCGATGCGTGAGCAGCGTCGACGGCGTCGCTTCCGCGTGCGCGAGCAGCAGCAGCTTGTCGGTCACGTCGGCCATCTTGCGGCTGCTGCGTTGCATGCTGTCGAGCACCGACGCGAGTTCCACATCATCGTGCTCGCGCTGCTTCGCGTACTGGATCTGAGTGTCGAGCACGGCGATCGGCGTGCGCAACTGGTGCGCGGCGTCGGCGATGAAGCGGCGCTGCGTGGCCGTGTGCGTATTGAGCCGCGCGATGCACTGGTTGATCGCGTCGACGATCGGCCGCAGTTCGTGCTGGAGCCGCTCCGGGCGAATCGGCTCCAGTTCCATCGGCCCGCGGTCGGCGACGTCGTCCTTCAGCTTCATCAGCGGGCGCAGCTCAAGCGTGAGGCCCAGATAGACGAGCACCACGGCGAGCACCAGCATCAGCGACAGGCGCACGAGCTGCGGCCGCCAGATTGTCGCGACCATCGCATCGTGCGAGCGCGTCGTCTTCGCGACGACCACCGTGACCGTCTCGATCTTGCCCTCGTTGTACAGCTGGCGGTCGTAGACCACCGCGCGCAGCGGCACGCCGTCGAGCGCCGAGTCGTACAGCGTCGGCTCGATGCCGTGCCGCTCGGGCAGGGCGAGCGCCGGATTGCCGGCGAGCAGCCGCTCGCGGCTGTCGATCACCTTGTAGTAGACCGAATCGGCCGACGGCGACTCGAAGATCTCCAGCGCGGCGGGCGGCACGTCGGCCGCGAGATAGCCATCGCGCCATTCGACATCCTCGCCGATCGTGCGCGCGGACGCGACGAGCGCGCTGTCCTGCACGAGCCCGGCCGTGGTCCGCGCGGTGTCGTACGACATCGCGCCCGCGATCAGCACGAACACCGCGAGCGGCAGCAGCAGCCACCACAAGAGCCGCCCGCGCAGGCTGTGCGCCATTCCTTCTCCTCAATGCCGAACCGCGCCGGGGCAACCGGCGCGGTTCGGGCGTGTGATCCGATGCGTGCGCTGCTCAGAACGCGGCGGGGCGCCACTTGAGCAGGCGCTTCTCGAGCCAGGTCAGCAGGTAATCGGCGGCCAGCGCGACCACGGCCAGCACGATCATCGCCGCGAACACGCCGCTCGCGTTGAACGCGCCCTGGGCCGTGGAGATTAGCAGGCCGATGCCCTGCTTGGAACCCAGGAATTCGCCGACGACCGCACCGACCAGCGCGAAGCCGAAGCTCACGTGCAGGCTTGCGAGAATCCACGAGAGCGCGGACGGGATCACGACCGACGTGGTGATCTGCCGGCGCGACGCGCCGAGGATCTGCGCGTTCGCGATCAGGTAGCGGTCGGCTTCGCGCACGCCCTGGAACGCGTTGCCGAACACGACGAAGAACACCATCACGACGGCCAGCGCGATCTTCGATGCCATCCCGAGGCCGAGCGCGATCACGAACACCGAGCCCAGCACGACGCGCGGGATCGAGTTCGCGATCTGGATGTACAGGCCGAACACGTCGGCCATCAGCTTGTTGCGGCCGAGCACGATCCCGCAGATCACGCCGGCGACCGAGCCGATCAGGAAGCCGATCGTGGTTTCCTCGAGCGTCACCCAGACCTGCGTGAGCAGCGGCCCCTGCGACGTGCCGTTGACGAACCAGTCCTGGATCTGCGCGAAGATCAGCGTCGGCTGCGAGAAGAAGAACGAATCGATCCACTTGAGCCGCGCGGCGAGCTCCCAGCCGCCCAGCACGACGACGAGCACGGCGATCCGCAGGCCGATGATCAGTTGCCGGCGGCGGCGCAGCCGGGTTTGAGCGGCGCGCGACTCGTCCTCGAGCGACGTTGCCGGAATGGCGGTGGGGGGAAGCGTCATGTCGGTCATGCTCCTGTCCTGTCCTTGCTGCCGTCAGCCGATCTGCACTTCTTCGCGCAGGTCGTGCCAGATGTCCTTGGAAATTTCGATGAAGCGCGTGTCGTAGCGAATCTCGGACGTGACGCGCGGGCGCGGCAGGTCGATCTCGTACACGCGCTTGAGCGTCGCGGGGCGCGCGGTCAGCACGAACACGCGGTCGGCGAGCGCGATCGCCTCCTCGAGGTCGTGCGTGACGAACACGACCGAGCCCTTGTTCGCGGACCACAACTGCAGCAGCTCGTCCTGCATCAGCGTGCGCGTCTGCATGTCGAGCGCCGAGAACGGCTCGTCCATCAGCAGGATTTCCGGCTGGTTGATGAAGGTCTGCGCGAGCGCGACGCGCTTGCGCATCCCGCCGGAGAGCTGATGCGGGTAGTGCTTCGTGAACTTGTCGAGGCCGACCTTGCGGATCCATTCCTCGGCCTGCGCGTACGCGACGTCCTTCGAGCGGCCGCGAAACAGCGGGCCCGCCGCGACGTTGTCGATCACGTTGCGCCACGGGAATACCGCGTCGGCCTGGAACACGAAGCCGATGCGCGGGTCGATCCCGTCGACCGGGCGGCCCATCACGCGCACCTCGCCCGACGCCGGCTTGAGCAGGCCGGTGATCAGGTTCAGCGTGGTCGACTTGCCGCAGCCGGTCGGCCCGACGATCGCGATGAACTCGCCGCGTGCGACGCTCATGCTGAAGTCGCGCAGCGCGACGGTGGCCTTGCCTTCCGGCGAAATGAAGCGGCACGACACATTGCGAAACTCGATCGCCGGTGTGCTCGGGGAAACTGCCTGATTCATCGCATTCGTCCTGCGGGTGAGGAAGACGCCGCATCGTGGCGACGCCGGGCCGGTCAGCCGGGCCGGAACGGAGAACGCGCGGCGGCGGGATCGCCGCCGCCGGCGCCTGTATCGCTATCGATTACTTCGCGCTCACGAAATCGTTGGTGTAGGTGCGCGCCAGGTCGATGTGCTTGCCCTTCACCGACGGGTTGAACGCCGACAGCACCTTCAGCACCGTCGCCGGGCCGTCGGCCGGCATCTTCGCGTCGGCCGTGTACATCGGCAGCGACGCCTTCAGCGCGGACACGTACAGCGCCTTGTCCTTCTGGTAGTCGGCCGGCATCTTCGCGGCGATTTCCTCCGCGCTGTGCGTGTGGATGAACTGCATCGTCTTCGCGAACGCGTGCGCGAGCTTGGTCGCTTCGGCCTTGTGCGAATCGGCCCACGCCGACTGCACGTACAGGCTCGCGGCCGGATAGGTGCCGCCGAGCGCCGCGCGCGTGCCTTCCAGCGTGCGCAGGTCAACCAGCACCTTCGCGTCGCCCATCTTCTCGAGCGCGGACACCGTCGGTTCGGTCGTCATCCCGGCGTCGATGCGGCCCTGCTTGATCGCGGCGATGAAGCTCGCGTCGGCGCCGACCGGTAGCATCGTGTACTGCGTCGAGGGCACGCCGTGCTGCAGCGCGAGGTATTGCGTGAGGAAGCTCGTCGACGAGCCGAGGCCCGTCACGCCGAGCGTCTTGCCTTTCGCGTCGGCCATCGACTTGAAGGTGGGGGCGGCCTTGGTCGACACCATCTCGACCTCGCCCGGCACCTGGCCGAACACGGCGATCGCCTTCACTTCCTTGCCTTTGCTCTGCAGGTCGATCGTATGGTCGTAGAAGCCGACGACGCCCTGCACGGCGCCCGCCAGCAGCTCGTTCTCTGCGTCGACGCCGGCCGGCTGCGACAGCAGTTCGACGTCGAGCCCCTCTGCCTTGAAGTAGCCGAGCTCCTGCGTGAGCCGCGCGGGCAGGTAGATCAGCTTGGCGATCCCGCCGACCATGATCGTGACCTTGCCGCCGTCGTCGGCGAAGGCGGGGTGAGCGGCGAGCGCGCAGCTCAGGCTGGCTGCAACGGCGAGGGTGCGCAGGATGGGTCGCATCGGGGTCGTCTCCTTCGTTGTATTCGTTTGGCGCGATGCTTGCTGCATCGTCCTGACGAGTATAGGGAGACGAAACCTTCCGCAACCTTTCGCGGGCCAGCGATTCCGTTAGGGGTTTTCCACGAATCCGGCGCGAATGCTCGAAGAGCGCCGCGCAAGGCGGTTTGCGCAGCGGGTCGGCGTGGCAACCGGCCTATCTATGCTGATTTCTCGGCATTACGCTTTGGCGAGCACGAAAGAATCATCCATTGCGTCCAGACCAACAGCGGCAGCATGGCGTCACGACAAAGGCGCTGGTCGACCGGGACGCATCGCGCAACGCACAGTGCCGACTGCGATTTCTGGTCGTCGGCTCGCCTTCTGACGTGATATTTCATTTCGACGACCCAATGAGACCAACCACCATCGCCATTGCCGACGACCATCCGTTGGTGATCGAAATGTTGAAGCGCCTGCCGCAATGGGAGCCGGATTTCTTCATCTCGCATTGCTGCAATAGCGGGGAGGAATTGATCGATACATTGACGCGCTCCCCGGTCGATCTCATCGTCGTCGACTATTCAATGAATCGCGGCGAGAAATCGATCGACGGTCTGAGGCTGCTGCGCAAACTGCGCGACGTCGCTCCGAATGCGCAATGCGTGATGCTGACCGCACAAAAAAATCCGAGCGTCTTCGCGGCTGCGCTGCGCCTGGGTGTGAGAGCCGTCGCCAGCAAGGAAGACGGGATTGACGAGATCGTGCATGCGTGCCGGCATGTGCGCGCAAGTCGAACGCTGTATTTTTCGCCGACGGTTCGCGCGATCGTTGGGCAGTCAGGCGCGAACGGCCACGGTGCACTTCCAACGTTGACGCAGAAGGAGCTTGACGTCGTGCGCCTGTTCGCGCTGGGCTACTCGCTCGCGAGCATTGCGAAGATGCTCGGTCGCTCGGTCAGCACCGTCTCGACGCAGAAATACACGGCGATGAAAAAGCTGCCAGCCGATACAAATATCAATCTGATCCGCTACGCGTACGAAAGCGGGTTGATTTGGCGCGGTGCACTCGCGCGCTGTCGGCAAGTAGCCGTGGAACTCGTCGTGCCTTTCATGCCGGCGATTAGTCACCCTCTCATGTGGCAAACAGTGTCTGCTGGCCGTCGGCCAGATGACAATCAAGTGTTTCAGAAATGGATATTTTGCGATGCCCGAATTTGCATTGAGCGAGTACGCTTCATATCCGGTGTGTCCATTTAATAAACTTCCGGCAACATTACGAGAGGTGGGTCATGATTTTTGTCGCAAGAATAATCAACGCAATTCTCTCGATTGTCGCGATTAATTTTATAAATATGAAGTTCACATTCCTGCCGGCGGGAACGACATCTACGCTACTGGCCACAGCGATAGGTGTCGCATTAAGTGAGTCGTTCTTTTATATCTTTAACCGAAGGAGATGACAAGATTGGAATATTCTGTCCATAGCAAGGAAATGATGCTTGTCTGCGACGCGTTCGATACCAACGATACTTTCGGCAATATTCGCATTCTGTCCGACGAGGAGCGATTGCTGATCGCAGGCGCCGGCAACCCTTGGGGAGCAGTAGTTGGTGGTCTACAAGGCTCGGTAGCCGGCGGGATCGGCGGCGCCATTACAGAGCCAATGCTCGGTGTCCCTTGGGCTGTAAACGGCCTCGCGGGTATGGCGACGGGCGCTATCCAAGGTGCATTCGCCGGGTGGTTTAGCCCCCGCTAATAAAGCATTAACTGAGAACCGGCTCCCGGACGCATCGAAATAGCTTGCGTCAGGGAGCCGCCATACGATACCGCGCGTCTATTCGGTTCTGGCCGGTTGGGGACGCACGCTCCTTTCCGCGACGTTGCCACCACACTACGGGAATGCGGATACGGACATCCCCTCGCGAGCCGTCGACATGCAGTCGATACAGCCCGTCATCCATCGGCGCCGTCCCACCCAGCCATTCCGCTGATCGGAACCACACCAAGCACGCGCACCCTGCGCACTGCCGTGATCTCCATCGGCCTCGCTACGCATGGCGCAGTGGGATGGCCAACAGCGATCCGGCTCATAGCAATTGGCAACATGCAACTTCATGGGAAATGCAGGTGTGCGAATTGACGTGTCGCGATGCTATGCGGACTGCGTCGGGAACAAGACATTGATATCCAGTTCGAGTGTGCGGCCGTATGCAATTTCGATTACGCGATCTGCGCTCCGGATCGTCTCCGGTCGGTGCGCGATGATGATGCGCGTGATGTTCATGCGACGCACTGCGTCGTTGATCACGGATTCGCGGTCGGTGTCGAGATGACTCGTCGCCTCGTCGAGCACGAGGATCGCGGGCCGGCGGTAGAACGCGCGGGCGAGCAGCACGCGCTGGCGCTGGCCGCCCGACAGCGACGATCCCATGTCACCGACGAGGCTTCGGTAGCCCATCGGCATCGCAACGATGTCATCGTGAATCTGCGCGTGCCGCGCCGCCTCCTCGATTCGCGCGTCGTCGGGTTGTGGATCGAAGAAGCCGATGTTGTCCGCGATCGAGCCGGCGAACAGGACGTCGTCCTGCATCACGCAACCGATTTGGTCGCGATATGGATGCAGCCCGAGCTTACGGATGTCGATACCATCGATGTGCACGCTGCCATGTTCGGGCGTCAGCAGGCCTAGCAGCAGCTTCACCAGCGTCGTCTTGCCCTGGCCCGACGGACCGACGAGCGCAACCGACTCGCCGGGCGCAAGCGTCGTCTGTTGCGACGAGAGGGCGCCCCGCCCATGCCGCCCGCAACACGGTCGCGAGTATCCCGTTAAATGCGAACGCGTCATTCCCGAGTCAATCAGTAAATTCGTCGCCAATCGCGCCAGCTGAAAAGTCTCTGAATCCTCACGAAACTCTGATGACCTGTCCGAAGCGACGCCTGTCGCTCGCGAGGAACGACCCACTTGTCACCGCCACCCCACCAGCACCCGCCCCATCGCATCCAGCCCCATGTCGAACAGGTGCGCCACGAACGGCACGAGGTTCGGGATCATCAGTTGCACGAGCAACAGCCCGACCAGCATCGTCACCGGAAAGCCGATCTGGAAGATGCCGATCTGCGGCGCCGCGCGGTTCAGGATCCCGAGCGCGAGGTTCGCGATGAGGAGCGCCGCGACCACCGGCAGCGCGAGCAGCAGCCCCATCTCGAACACGGTCGCGCCGAATGCGGCGAGCGTGCGCCAGCCGGGCGCGTGCAGCAAATCGGCCGACACCGGCAGCGACTGGAACGACGCGGCCAGCGCCGCGAATACCTGCAGGTGGCCGTCCACCGCAAGGAACGCAAGCATCGCGATCGCGTTCAGGAACCGGCCCATCGCCGGCGTCGCGCCGTTCGAATGCGGGTCGAAGAAGGTCGCGAAACCGAGCCCCATCGACAGGCCGATGAAGTCGCCGGCCGCCTCGACGGCCGCGAACACGATCTGCATCGTGAAGCCCATCGCCGCGCCGATCAGAAACTGCGTGACGACGATCCAGATGCCCTGCGCCGAGAACACGGTGACGCCCGGCATCGCGCCGAGCGTCGGCGCGACGACCAGCGCCATGAACGCGGCGATGCCGATCTTCACGCGCACGGGCACGGCCGCGTGGCCGATCACGGGCGCCGTCGCGACGAGCGCGAGCATCCGCACGAACGGCCACAGGAAAGCCGTCAGCCAGCCGTTGAGCTGCGCGTAGGTGACCGAGAACATCGCGGCGGTACGGAGCCTGGCGTGCCGCTCAGCCGGCGCCGAGCGTCGCGACGTGCAGCAGCGTCTGCCGCAGGTAGTCGAGCATCGTCGTCAGCATCCACGGGCCGGCGATCACGAGCGTCGCGGCCACCGCGAGGAGCTTCGGGATGAACGACAGCGTCGATTCGTTGATCTGCGTCGCGGCCTGGAACAGGCTCACGACGAGGCCGACCGCGAGCGCGACCAGCAGCAGCGGGGCGGCCAGCAGCAGGCCGACCATCATCGCCTGGTGCGCCAGCGTCATCACTTGTTCGGGCGTCATCGCGCGCTTCCTCCGCTTACGTGAAGCTCTGCGCGAGCGAGCCGATCAGCAGCTGCCAGCCGTCGACGAGCACGAACAGCATCAGCTTGAACGGCAGCGACACGGTGGATGGCGACACCATCATCATCCCCATCGACATCAGCACGCTCGCGACGACCATGTCGATGATCAGGAACGGGATGAAGATCGTGAAGCCGATCTGAAAACCGGTCTTCAGCTCGCTCGTGACGAACGCCGGCACCAGCAGCGACAGCGGCACGTCTTCCGGGCCCTGCATCGGCGCGGCTTTCGAAATCTTCGCGAACAGCGCGAGATCGGTCTCGCGAGTCTGCTTCAGCATGAAGCTCTTGAACGGCGCGACGCCGCGCTGCACGGCCTGCTCCATCGGCATCGCGCCGTCGGAGAACGGCTTGTAGCCGTCGGCGTACGCGCGGTCGAGCACCGGCGACATCACGAAGAAGGTGAGGAACATCGCGAGGCCGACCAGCACCTGGTTCGGCGGCGTCGTCGCGGTGCCGAGCGCCTGGCGCAGCAGCGACAGCACGATGATGATGCGCGTGAAGCTCGTCATCATCAGCAGCATCGCCGGCAGAAACGACAGCATCGTGAGCAGCAGCATCGTCTGCACGCTCAGCGAATAGGTGGTGCCGCCGTTCGGGCCCGGGCTCGTGTTGAACGCGGGCAGGCCGGCCGCCTGCGCGCATGCGAGCGCGGGGGCGAGGCCGAGGATCAGCACGGGCGCGAAGCGCGCCGCGTGACGCAGGAATTCGTGTTTCATCGAGATGCGAATACGGAGAGAGGGCGCGACGCCATGTCAGCGGTCCTTGCCGCGCCCGAAGCGCTTCGCGGCTTCGCCCGCGAGCGCATCGCGAAACCGCGCGCCGAACGTGCCGGGCTGGCCGCGTTCGTCCGATGCGACGCCGGCGGGGGCGTCGGCCGAAGCCGGCGCCGTCGTGACCGCCGCCGAGCCGGCCGGCAGCGTATGCAGCAGCCGCACGTTGCCCGGCGCGACGCCGAGCACGAGCCAGGTATCGCCGATCTCGACGATCGTCGCGCTTTCCTTCGCGCCGAGCCCGACGCTCGACACGACCTTCAGCGGGCCGCCGCGCCGCGCGGGCTGGAACCCGAAGCGGCGCGCGAGCCACGCGCAGCCGAACACGAGGCCGATCACGACCGCGAGCCCGAGGAGCGTCTGCAGCACCGCGCCGACGCCGAGCGACGGCACGGCCGAGCCGACCGTCACGCTCGACGCGATGGCGCCGGCGTTGTTCACCGCGTTCATGTCGGCGGCGCCGGCCGGCGCGCAGACGAACGACGCGGCGATGGCCAGCGTCGCCACGCTCGGCAAAAGGCACGCGCCGCGGCCGGACTTCACGACGTTCACCGATTCAGCTTCCGGATGCGTTCGGCCGGCGTGATGATGTCGGTCAGCCGGATGCCGAACTTGTCGTTGACGACCACGACCTCGCCCTGCGCGATCAGGCAGCCGTTCACGAGCACGTCCATCGGCTCGCCGGCGAGACCGTCGAGTTCGACGACCGAACCCTGCGCGAGCTGCAGCAGGTTGCGGATCGCGATCTTCGTGCGACCGAGTTCCACGGTCATCTTGACCGGGATGTCGAGAATCATCTCGATGTCGTTGTGCGTCGAGCTGGCCGCGGCCTTCGACAGCGGCTGGAACACGCCGGCGCCGGTCGCGCCCGCCTGCACCGGCTGCTGGTTCTGCTCGGCAAGCGCGGCGGCCCAGTCATCCAGGCTCGACTCTTCCTCCGCCGCGGCGGGTGCCGCCGGCACGGCCGCGGCCGATTCCGCGAGCGCCGCGTCGGCGAGCGCCTGCGGGTCGAGTTCGGGCGTCGGGTTCAGCTCACTCATATCCACCTTCCTTCATCGTGTCGCCCGCGCTGATCATCTTCTGCACGCGCAACGCATATTGACCATTGAAAATGCCGTAGCCGCATTCCATCACCGGCACGCCGTCGACCTTCGCGGTGATCGTGTCCTCGATCTCCAGCGGCAGCACGTCGCCCGCACGCAGGTTCAGGATCTTCTCGAAGGTCGACGGGATCTCGGCGAGATTCGCGCTCAGCTCGACCTCGGCTGACTGCACCTGCTGCGACAGCACGCGCACCCAGCGGCGGTCGACCTCGAGCGCCTCGCCCTGGATCGGCGACGCGAGCACGTCGCGGATCGGCTCGACCATCGAGTACGGCATGCAGATGTGCAGCGTGCCGCCCGTCGGCCCGAACTCGATCGAGAACTGCGTGACGATCACGATCTCGTTCGGCGTCGCGACGTTCGCGAACTGCGTATGCATCTCCGAGCGCACGAATTCGAACTGCAGCGGCCGCACGCTCTTCCACGCGGTCGTGTAGTGCTCGAACACCAGGTTCAGCAGCTTGCCGATGATCCGCTGCTCGGTGGCCGTGAAGTCGCGGCCCTCGACGCGCGTGTGAAAGCGCCCGTCGCCGCCGAACAGGTTGTCGACGACGAAGAACACGAGGTTCGGGTCGAACACGAACAGCGACGTGCCGCGCAGCGGCTTCACGTGCACCAGGTTCAGGTTCGTCGGGATCGGCAGGTTGCGGGTGAACTCGCTGTATTTCTGCACCTTCACCTGGCTCACGGAGATTTCCGCCGTGCGCCGCATGAAGTTGAAGATGCCGATCCGCAAGAGGCGCGCGAAGCGGTCGTTGATGATCTCGAGGCCGGGCATCCGGCCGCGGACGATCCGCTCCTGCGTCGCGATGTTGTAGGGGCGGACGCCCGACGTGTCGCGCTGCTCGTCGACCGAATCGGTTTCGCCCGTGACGCCCTTGAGGAGGGCGTCGACCTCCTCCTGGGACATGAACTCCTGGTGGCCCATGCGCGCTCCTTGTCCGGCCGCGTTATTGGACGACGAATTCGGTGAACAGCACGTCGTCGACCTTCGCGCGCTGGTTGCCCGGCTGCGTCGGCTGTTCGATCAGCTCCCGCAGTTCCGTCGCGAGCGAACGCTTGCCGTCCGGCGTCGCGAGATCCTCGGGATGCTTGTTCGACAGCGCGAGCAGGATCCGGCTGCGGATCTCCGGCATGCGCGCGGTCAGCTGCTCCTGCGCCTTCGGGTCGGTGAGCTTCAGCGACAGGCCGACGCGCAGGTAGTGCTGCACGCCGTCGTCCGACTGCAGGTTCACGGTCAGCGGGTCGAGCGGGAAGAACACCGGCGCGGCAAGCGGCGCGGGTTCGGCGGGCGCGCTCGCATGGCCGACGCCTGCCTTGCTCAGGAACACGTACATGCCGCCCGCGGCGGCGGCGGCCGCGCCCAGCGCGATGACGGCGATGAGCGCGATGCGCTTGAACTTGCCGGACGAAGCCGGCTTGTCGGCGGTCGGGTTTGCAGTCGTGGAGGCCATGTGAATGCGTGCGTGATGTCTCGTAGCATGCATTGTTCGGCATCCGGGCCGAGCCCGATGGGCGGAAAAGAGGGGGGAATTGCGGCTATCTCAGCCGATTGTCGGGCGGGTATCGGCTCGATGCAGGGCGGCAACGGCGGGGCGAGGCGCGGCCGGCGGGCGCCGGGCAGCAAGGCGGAGCGGGCTGGAGGCGGCGCCCGCCCGCGCAGCGTCAGATCGGCAACAGCGACAAGAGCGGCGCGATCAGCACCATCGCGACACCCGCGATCATCATCGTGAGGCTCGACACGACGCCTTCCTCGCTGCCGATCTCGCGCGCCTTCGCGGTGCCCACGCCGTGGGCGGCCGCGCCGAACAGCGCGCCGCGCGCGAGCCGCGTGCGCATCGGCACCAGCGCCAGCACGATTTCGCCGAGCAGCATCCCGCAGATGCCGGTCGCGATCACGAAGAGGGCGGTGAGGTCCTTCGGTGCATGGATCTTGTCGGATACGGCCAGCGCGAACGGGGTCGAGACCGAGCGCGTCATCAGCGAGCGCTGCAGCTCGGGCGACAGGTGCAGCAGCTTCGCGAGCAGCAGCGACCCGCACACGCCCGCGCCGATCCCGACCGCGACGCCGACCGACAGCGACAGCCAGTGGCGGCGGATCAGGTCGCGGTACTCGTAGATCGGCACCGCGAACGCGATCGTCGCCGGGCCGAGCAGCCACATCAGCCAGCGCGTGTCGCGGAAATAGACCGAATACGGGATGCCGGTCAGCAGGACCAGCAGCACCAGCACGCCCGGCACGAACACGAGCGGCGAGAACAGCAGCGTCTTCCGGTACGCGTAGAGCCGCTTCGACACAAAATACAGGACGACCGTCAGCACGAAGCAGCCGACGGAGATCGCGGTATTCACCTGGTCGGTGGACAGGTTCGACAGCAGCGCAGGCATCCCAGGCTCCGACTCAGTGGGCGGACACGGTGGCGACGCGCGCGCGGCGGCGCTCGGCGAACACGCGCTGCGCGGCAAGCCGGCGTTCGAGCTTCGCGGCGAGGTCGACCGCCACCGCCACCGCGACCATTACGAAGGCGGTGCCGGCGAGCATGACCAGCGCGATGCGCCAGCCGTCCTCGCGGAACAGCCCGCCGTACTGGACGGCCGCGACGGCGGCCGGCACGAAGAACAGCAGCATGTCGGACAGCAGCCAGTTCGCGCCGTCCTTGACCCACGCGGGCGCGACGCGGCCTGAAAACAGCAGCGCGAGCAGCACCGCGAGGCCGATCACGCCGGACGGCACCGGCAGCCCGACCGCGCGTACCGTCCAGTCGACGGCCATCCACAGCACGCCGAGCGCGGCGGCCTGAAGCACGATCCGGCCTGTACGCGCAACGTTGCCCGAAGCGGCGGGGCGGGCGGCGGCAGTGGCGGTCGGCTGGGTCATGGCGGGCTCCATACGGATATTTCGTCGATGGTGTGAGTATAGGGTTTCCCCTAACCATAAATAAAATGACTTGTCTCTATCCTTGTCATTCCAATTCGGAATTCAGTTTGTGTTCGCTGCACCAACCTGGGGAGTGATCGATGGAATTGCGCGCGCTGCGGTACTTCGTCGAGGTGGTCCGTCAGCAGAGTTTCACGGCGGCCGCCGACCGGCTGTTCGTCACGCAGCCGACCATCAGCAAGATGGTGAAGGCGCTCGAGGACGAGATCGGCTCGCCGCTGCTGCTGCGCGACGGCCGGCAGATGGTGCTGACCGACGCGGGGCGGATCGTGTTCCAGCGCGGCCAGGACGTGCTCGCCGCGCAGGCGCAGCTGCAGTCGGAGCTGAAGGATCTCGGCACGCTCGGGCGCGGCGAGCTGACGATCGGCATTCCGCCGCTCGGCGGGTCGCTGTTCACGCCGATCATCGCCGCGTACAAGCAGCGGTATCCGAACATCGAGCTGAAGCTGTTCGAGCAGGGCGCGCGGATGATCGAGGCCGCGCTGATGTCGGGCGAGCTCGAGCTCGGCGGGCTGCTGGAGCCGGTCGATCCCGCCACGTTCGAGCGGTTGCCGATGGTGCACGCGCCGCTGTGGCTCGTCGCGCCGCGCGAGTCGCGCTGGGAGGACCACAAGGCCGTGCCGCTCGCCGATCTCGCGCGCGAATCGTTCGTGTTCTACGCGGAGAGCCTCGCGCTGCACGATGCGGTGCTCGACGCGTGCCGGCAGGCCGGCTTCACGCCGTCGATCGTGAGCCGCAGCGGACACTGGGATTTCATGGCGGCCCTCGTGCACGCGGGCGTCGGCATCGCGCTGTTGCCGGAGCCGTACTGCCGGCGCCTCGACGCGCGGCAGTTCACGTGCCGGCCGATCGTCGAGCCGGAAATCACGTGGGCGATCGCGCTCGGCTGGCTGAAGAAGGGTTATCTGTCGCACGCGGCGCGTGCGTGGCTCGAGGTCGCGCGGGCGACGCTGCCGATCGCGTCGGGCGACGATCTGGCGTTCGGCGGATTGCTGGCGCGGGAGTAAGACCCACCGCGGGGATGAAAGGGGAGCGGGCCGGCGCCGGCGCGGCCCGCCGCGCGTTCAGTGCCCCATCGCCGGCCCCGCGCCCTTCTTCGGCTTCGTGATCCACACGAGCGCCGCGAGCGCGATGAACACGCCCGCCGACAGGTGGAAGAAGTCGTTGGTCGCCATCATGAAGCCTTGCTGCGTGACGAGCTGGTTGAGCTGCGCGTTGGCCGTCTGCCCGACGATGCCGAGCTGCGCGAGCGCACCCTGGTAGTCGGTCGTGCTCTGCGCGTAGACGCTCACCGATTCCGACAACCGCGCGTGGTGGTAGATCGCGTCGTTCTCCCAGAACGTCGAGCTGGCCGCGGTGCCGATCGCGCCGGACAGCGTGCGCAGGAAGTTCGACAGCCCCGACGCGCTCGCGAGCCGCTCGTCGGAGATGCTCGACAGCGTGATCGTCGTCATCGGCACGAAGAAGCACGCGACGCCGATCCCCTGCACGAGCCGCGGCAGGATCACGTGATTGAACGGCACGTCGAGCGTAAACGTCGAGTTCCAGATCGACACGCCGGCAAACACGATGAACGCGAAGCTCGCGACCATCCGCAGGTCGAGCCGGTGCATGTTGCGGCCGATCAGCGGCGACAGCACCAGCGCGAGCAGCCCGACCGGCGCGGTCGCGAGGCCGGCCTTGCCGGCCGTGTAGCCCATCACCGTCTGCAGCCACAGCGGGAAGATCACGACCGAGCCGAAGAACGCCATGAAGCCGAACGAGATGATCATCGCGCCGAGCGCGAAGTTGCGGTCCTTGAACAGCGACAGATCGACCACCGGTTCCTTCTCGGTCGCCTCCCACACGAGCATGAACGCCAGCGACACGACCGCGATCAGCGCGAGCGCGACGATGAAGGTCGAGTTGAACCAGTCCCGGTCCTTGCCGAGGTCGAGCATCATCTGCAGGCACGACACGCCGATCACCAGCAGCGCGAGCCCGACCGCGTCGATCCGCTGCCTGGTCGTCTTCGTCTCGCGGCCGCGCAGCAGGAAGTACGCGCAGGCCGCCGAAAAGATCCCGATCGGCAGGTTGATGTAGAAGATCCAGGGCCACGTGTAGTTGTCGCTGATCCAGCCGCCCAGCAACGGGCCGAAGATCGGCGCGACGATCACCGTCATCGCCCATAGCCCGAGCGCGAGCCCGCGCTTCGCGGGCGGATAGCTGCGCATCAGGATCGTCTGCGACAGCGGCACCATCGGCCCCGACACGAGGCCCTGCAGCAGCCGGAACGCGATCAGCGTCTCGAAGTTCTCCGCGAGACCGCACAGCGCCGACGCGATCGTGAACGCGAGCACCGACAGCGTGAACAGGCGCACTTCGCCGACCCGCCGCGCGAGCCAGCCGGTCAGCGGCACCGCGATCGCGGACGCGACCGAATACGACGAGATCACCCACGTGCCTTCGCTCGTCGCGACGCCGAGGCTGCCCGAGATGGTCGGCACCGCGACGTTCGCGATCGACGTGTCGAGCACTTCCATGAAGGTGCCGAGCGCGAGCCCGACGGTGAGGAGCGCGAGCGCGCCGCCGGTCAGCGGCGCGGGTTCGGCGGGACGGGGCGCGGCGGATGCCGTGGTGGCGGACATCGGAATCTCCTAGACGCGGCGCGCGCGACGCGCCGGCACGGCGCACGGGCGCACGATACCGCGCGGCCCGGCTGGTTGGAACGGGTGAGGGGAGAGACGGAGCACGTGCCTTGTCATCTTCTGCCCAGACAGAGAAATAAGCGACTGCTTAACTTGGACATCGGGCCTCCGTGCTCAACAATCCGGTTCGTCGGGCTTCGGGCAGCCGGTGTCGCCGGGCCCGTTGGCGATGAACCGCTGCAGCAGGCCGGTGAGCAGCGCGAGTTCGTCGGCCGAGAAGCCGGCGAGCTGCGCGTTCAGCGCGGTCGCGATCAGCGACGGCAGCGCGCGGGCTGCTTCGGCGCCGCGTTCGGTCAGCGTCAGCTCGATCACCCGGCGGTCCTGTTCGCTGCGCGAGCGTGCGATCAGGCCCTTGCGCTCGAGACGGTCGAGCATTCGAGTCATCGAGCCGCTGTCGTACGACATCTTGCGCGACAGCTCGAACGGCGTGCGCGCATAGCCGCGCGACAACAGCAGGATCACGCCGATCTGCTGCGCGGTGAGGTCGTACGGCTCGAGCGCGCGGTCCATTCGCTCGACGAGCGCCTGCCGGGCCTTGGTCAGGTAGTAACCGAGGCTCGTTTCCAGTGCGATGGTGTCCGGATCGTAGAGGCCGCCGTTCATGCGAATTGCGCGCGCAGCAATAGTGCGTTTCAGGTCAAAACGCGCCCAGTATCTTGAAAATTAATTGCTTAGTCAATATTATTTCAGGCAACCAGTTACGACGTGCATGTTGCACTGCCGGAGACGATGTTCTGACCGCTTCGCCCGCGCTGCCGGGCACCCCGAGGATGTTCGCGATGCTGTTCCTGAAAAATGCCGCCGGCGCGCTGCGCCGCAACCTGACCGATACCGCTCATCATGTGTTTTCCGGGCCGCACCGCGGCTGGAAAATCGCGCTGTACGTGACGATGCTGGTGGTACCGGGCGGATCGCTCGCGGCGCTCGGGTTCGCTTGGTTCGATCATCGCCGGCAGCGCAACGCGAAGCACACCGCCCGCCGCACGAGCCAGCCGGCGGCAACGGAGCCGTCGACATGGCGGTCCGCCGCCGATCCCGTCCCGGTGCCCGTGCACTGCCACTGACACCGCCCCCCCCCCCGCCATCCGGACTGAACGCCGGCCGCATCCCCGCGGCCCGGCGCCGTCCGCGCCGCATTCGTTGCCCGCTCCGCGCGCAAGCGATCCGTAATGACCGGTAAACCGGCCGGCCGAGCCGGTAACACATTCGTGCCGCCGCGCACCGTACCCTTAGGGCTGCGCAGCTTTCCCGCCGTCAGTTACCATTTGTCCGTCAGCGGCACAACGACCGCATCGCGCGACGCCGCTCGCCGGCCATCGCGCCCAGACAGGAATACCACGATGCCGTACGCCCCCCTCCCGCGCGCCCTTCGCCCGCTGAGCGCCGCCGTCGCCGTTGCGACGGCCGTGCTGCTCGCCGGCTGCGCCGTCGGGCCCGACTATCACCGGCCCGACACGTCGATCCCCGCCGCCTTCAAGGAAGCGCCGGCCGGCTGGAAGGTCGCGCAGCCCGCCGACCGGGCCGACCGCGGCCCGTGGTGGACCGTCTACAACGATCCGCAGCTCGACGCGCTGATCGGCAAGCTCAACGCATCGAACCAGACCATCGCGCAATCGGCCGCCGCGTACCGGCAAGCCCGCGCGCTCGTCGCCGAAGCGCGTGCCGCGTACTTCCCGACCGTCGGGCTGACCGCGTCGGGCTCGCGCTCCCGCACGGGGCGCGCGTCGACGTCGAGCACGTCGGGTTTCGGCAGCAGCTCGTCGATCGGCAACAGCTACAGCGTCGGTCTCGATGCGAGCTGGGAGCCCGACCTGTGGGGCAAGGTGAGCCGCAGCGTCAGCGCGCAGCGCGCCGGCGAGGCGGCCGCCGCGGCCGATCTCGCGAACGCGCGGCTGTCGCAGCAGGCGCTGCTCGCGCAGACCTACTTCCAGCTGCGCACGTCCGATGCGCTGCAGAAGCTGCTCGACGACACTGTGAAGTCGTACGGCGAATCGCTGAAGCTCACGCAGAACCAGTACGCGCAGGGCGTCGCCGCGCGCGCGGACGTGATCCAGGCGCAGACGCAGCTGCAGAGCGCGCAGGCCGCGTCGATCGACAACGGCGTCGCGCGCGCGCAGTACGAGCACGCGATCGCGACGCTGATCGGCGAACCGGCCTCGACATTCTCGTTGCCGCCGAATCCGCTCGCGGCGGAACCGCCGATCACGCCGGTCGACGTGCCGTCCGCGCTGCTCGAGCGCCGGCCCGACATCGCGGCGGCCGAGCGCCGCGCGGCGGCCGCGAACGAGCAGATCGGCGTCGCGATTGCCGCGTTCTTCCCGACGCTCACGCTGTCGGCCACGGGCGGTTTCCAGAGCTCGGTGTGGTCGCAGCTGTTCACGCTGCCCGCGCGGTTCTGGACGGTCGGCCCGCAGCTCGCGGCGACGTTGTTCGATGCCGGCCTGCGCGCCGCGCAGACAGATGCCGCGCGCGCGACCTACGACCAGGACGTCGCCGCGTACCGCCTCGCGGTGCTCACCGCGTTCCAGGACGTCGAGGACAACCTCGCGTCGCAGCGCATCCTCGCGCAGGAAGTCGACGTGCAGCGGCAGGCCGTCGACAGTGCCGAGCACGCGCTCGCGATCGTCACGAACCAGTACAAGGCCGGCACGGTTGCCTACCTGAACGTGCTGACCGCGCAGACCACCGCGTTCACCGCGCAGCAGAAGCTCGCGACGATCGGCGGGCAGCGGATGGTGTCGTCGGTCGGGCTCGTGAAGGCGCTCGGCGGCGGCTGGGATGCATCGGACATGGCGCGCGAAACGGGCGATGTGGCGGCGCCGGTGCCGACGTCCGGTGCGACCGCACCGTCGGCTGCCGCACCGCTCGCGCAGAAGTAAGACGGGAAAAGGCGAGCGCGCCGCACGCGTCAGCGCGTCGCGTCGCCGAAGATCAGCGACACCTGGTTGTTGCCGATCGGATGGCCGAGCAGGTTCAGCAGCCCGGCGAGATTCGCCTGCTGCTCGGGCGCCGCGTGCGCGGTGCCGCGAAACGAACCCTGACCGGGGCCGAAGCTGCCGTGCCCGTCGAGGAACAGCGGGCCCTGCGTCGTCGACAGGTCGAGATCGGCGTCCGCCCCCTTCGCCTGCAGCACCGCCCGGTACGACCCGAGCGGCTTCACGCGCGACACGCGCGAACTCATCGAATCGATCGTCACCGTCAACTGGCCGAACGCGTTGTTGCCGATCATCCGCCAGTCGGTCCAGCCGAGCCGCACGTCACCCTGCAGGTCGAGCGTGTTGAACGGTGTGCCGAGCCCGGCGAGCAGCGACGCGGGCACGGCCATCGAGCCCGCCGACAGCACCGCGCCGCGCCACGTCGCATCGAGCGTGACGGCGTCGGGCATCGCCTCGGTCTGCCGCATGCGCATCTGCACGCGCCCGGTCAGGAGCGGCCAGAAGCCCGTGGTCCATTCGACCCGGCCCGGCAGCAGCGTCGCCGCGCTCTGGTCCGCGCCCGGCGCGAGCATCAGCGTGGCCGAACCGTGCCACAGCGATCCGTCCGGATTGACGAGATTGACGTGCCCGCCGGTCGCGCGCGCGAACTGCGGGGCGATCCAGGCGGCCGGCGCGAGCGCGACGAGCGTCAGCGCCGTCGCGAGCCCGCCCGCCACCACCCACGGCAATGCGGCGACGAGCCGCCGGATCCCTGGCCTCATCGGCCGACCGTCGCTTGTTTCATCCACTGCGTCATTTCTGCGTCGAGGGTTGCATCACGGCCGTCAGGTCGACCTGGCCGTCTTCCTTCAGCGCGGTCACGTGCGATTCGCCGACCTGCACCTTGAACTGCCGGCGCGCGTCGTCGAGCCACTGCGTCCACACCGGGAACGGCACGTTCTTCATCTGGACCTGCACGCCGTTGCCGACGACCTGCACCTGCGCGCCCTGCAGCCCGTGATCGGACAGCGACGCGGTGAGCGCGTCCTTCAGCGCGAGGCCGGTCGGCGCGACGCCTTGCGCGGCGGCCGTCAGCGACTTTGCCTCGGTGGCCTGCGCGGTCATCTGCGCGAGCTCGCGGCGCATCGTCGGCAGTTCGTGGCGGATCCGCGCGCGGCCTTCCTGCGCGGGCGACCACAGCACCGAATACGCGATCGCGACCGCCAGCACGGCGCCGCCCCAGCCGAGCAGCGTGCGCTCGCGCGGCGTGCGCTCGCCCCAGAACTGGGCCAGCGTCTGGTTCAGTTGTTCGGTCTTCATGAGCGGCTCCGGATCGTCCATTTGCCGGTGCTGCTGTCGACTTCGCCGGACAGCCCGTTGCGCGCGAGACGCTGCGGGAAATCGGGGTCGACCTTGACCTCCGGCTTGAAGCCGACGTCGAGCCGCCGGTCGTGATAATCGAGCGACGCGATTCCGTTCAGCGGCAGCGCGCCCATCGAACGCGACAACCCGCTCGACAGCGCGAGGAAATCGTTCGGCGACAGCTCGCCCGCCGCAAGGCGCAGCTGGTCGAGCTGTCGCTGCATCTGCGCGGGCGGATCGAGCACCGTCGTCGTCTTCGGGAAGGCCGACAGCAGCGTCTCGGTGATCTGCGCGGACAGCGCGTCGCGCTCGCGCGACAGCTTCCACCAGTGCAGGTTCATCCCGATCACCGCGACGCCGAGCGTGGCCGCGACGAGTGCGATCGGCACGCGCAGGCGCTTCACCGTCGCGCGGTCGAAGCGCCACGGCTGGGATTCGAATTCGAACTGGCACAGATCGAAGCGCTCGGTCAGCGCACGCCGCGCGAATGCGTCGAACGACAGCGGTTGCGCGCCCGGCAGCAGCGGGCCGTCGGCACGCCCGACCGATGCGAGGCGCGGCTCCGCGCCCGGTTCGCCGAGTTCGTACAGCTCGACGTCGCCGCCACCGGCGAGCGCCGCCAGCGTGCCGCCCGCGCGGGATGCCGGCGCTGCGAAACCTTCACCGAGCGCGCCGCGCGCGACCGCGAGCTCGAGACGCGGCGCACCGGCCGCGGCCGGCTGCGCGCCGGCTTCCACGAGCACGGGTTCGACCGTCGTCGCGAGGCCGAGCACCGCGGCCACCGCCGTCGGGCGAGGGGGCGGCTCGTCCGCCGCCGTGATCGAGTCGGCCGGCGTGGCCTCACCGTCGGCAGGCGCATCGAGCGCAGCGTCCGCCGCCGACGCCCGAGGCGCGGGCAGGCAGCGCGTCGCGGGCACGGCGCTCAGGTGCCGGTGGCCGGCTGCGGCGAACGCGTCGCAGATCGCGCGGAACCACGCGCGATCGACGACGGCCAGCACGCGGCGGCCGTCGGGCAGCGCGACCGGATCGAGCGCGATATGGCAGCCGAGCGGATCCTGGATCAGCTGGTCCTCGACGATGTTGGGCAGCGCCTGGCGCAGCTTCGGCCCCTTGAGCGGCGGCACGGTCGCGGCCAGCAGCAGCACGTCGCGCGCGGCGACGATCAGCACCGTCGCGTTCGCGCGCGGCAGCAGCGCGAGCGCGGCGCGGCCCGCGCGCTGCACCTGGCCGGCCTTGTCCACGAGCGTGAACGGCAGCTCGGGCCACTGCCACTCCTGCAGCGGCACGGCCGGCTCGCGCGGCGGCAAAGAAACAATCAGCGTGCTCAAGAGCTCCTCTCCCGAATGGCGTCGTTATAGCTGGTCGCGGATGCGCACGACCCGCGTCGAGTGCGTGGTCGAATCACGATACACGAGCGAGGTGCGATCGACCTCCGCGCGATCGTGCTGAATCCGGCCATGCACGATGAAATAGTTCGAATTGACGTCGACGAGGCTCGAGTCGATCGTCGCGTTCGGCGGCGCGCCGGCGCCGCGCAGCGCGAGCTGCACGTCGCCGACGTTGCGGAAAAACACGGTCTCGCGCCGTGCCACGAGCGCCTGCGCGGACGACACGCTCATCCCCGGCACCAGCGCCGCGATCACCTCGGCCGGCGCGGTGTTCATGTTCACCGGCGTGGTGGTCGGCAGCACGGTGACGAACGGGCGCAGCCGCGCGACCATCTCGGGCGTCACGCCGTCGACGTCGAGCAGGCTGTCGACGCCGGTCATCTGGAGCGGCGCGGGCCCGCGATCGCCGTCGGACATTCCCGGTTCGTCGGTGATGTTGCCGGTCATGTCGCCGCCGGGCACCGGCGCGGTCGCGGCCGTACCGGCGCCGGGCAGCGTCGGCGTCTGGAAGCGCGTCGCCGAATGCATCAGGCCCGCGCGCATCTGCAGCGCGATCCGCTTCGCGAACGCGCCGTCGTAGCCGAGCGTCGTCAACAGCCGCTGAAACGCCTGGAGCTGCATCACGTTGAGCTGCAGCACGCCGGGCGCCGGCGACGACACGAGGTTGCGCAGGTTGTACTTCGCCTGCGCGTCCTCGATCGATCCGGAGATGTAGGTGTCTTCGCCGCCGTTGTCGTTCGGCGCGCCGATCCGGCCGAGGAAGTCGGACAGCTTGGTCTTCGCGATCGGCACGGCCCAGATCCCGCCGAGATAGGTGATGCCGGGCGCCGTGTCGCCTTCGGAGCGCAGGATCATGCGCGTCCAGTCGAGCGCGCCGCGCGCGACCCACTGCGCCTGCGCGATCACGCGCTGGTTCTCGATGCGGCGAATCTGCACCTGCTGACGCCACAGCATCCCCGACACGAGGATCGCCGACAGCGCGACGACGAGCAGCGCGGTGATGATCGCCGCACCGCGCTCGCGGCGGGTGCGCGCATGCGCGCACCCGCCGCCACGCGCGGCGAACCGGGAACGGTGAGGGCGCGCGCGCATCGTCATTCCCCGACGAGGAAAATGCGCGTGACGGGCACGCGCAGCGACGTCGCGCCGATGCTGACCTGCAGCCCCGTCACCGCGCGCGTCGGCGGCGCATTGCCGATCTGCGGCACCTTCAGCGCATCGTTGTTCTGCGACAGCGCGTCGCTGGCCGCCTGCAGGTTGGTGGTCCAGCCGACGCGCGGCACGTACAGCTTCGCGTCGATCGCACCGACGCCGCCCATCAGCGCGACCCAGCTCCAGCCGTCGACGCTGCTGTCCTTCAGCACGTCGCGCAGGCGGTTCGCGTCGTCGAGCGGCGGCGACGCATAGCGCACGACGCGCCCGCCGGCGATCCGGTAGCGAACCACCTGCAACCGAGGCGCGGCGCCCGGCACGTCGAGTTCGCGGACGATCTGCAGCGTGTTGCCGGCGACGCCGATTGCCGGCTGGCCGGCTTCGTCGTCGGTGGCGGCGAGCCGCGCGTCGATGCGCATCTGGTCGAACATCTGCGCGAAGATGCGCTCGTCCTCCATCGCGGACGCGACCTTGTCCCGGCCGCGCATGATCTGGTCGAGGCCGCGCCACGAGAGGATCGCGACCACCGCGAGGATCGCGATCGCGATCATCAGTTCGATCAGCGTGAAGCCGCGCACGCGGCGCGGGCCGACGGAACGCACGGGCCGGCGCCGCATCGGCGCGTCAGAGCGGACGGCTGGTTTCATTCGCGACCACCGTCACCATTTGCGCGAGCACGCCGGCGTGCCCCGGCATGCTCACCGACATCTGCACGCGCCGGAACACCGGGTTCGGCGTCGTGCTCACGCGCTGCGTGCAGACCAGCTGCACGTTGCCTTGCGAACAGTCGAAACTCTGCTCGCCGACTTCCGGCCACGCGTGCGTGAGCCGCAGTTGCGCGAGCGCGTTGTCGGCGCTCCAGCCGGCGAGCAGCCGGCGATGGAGATCGGATGCATTGGTCGCCATCGTGCCGACCGCGCGGATCGACGCGGCGAGCGCGACCGCGATGATCGCGAGCGCGACCAGCACCTCGATCATCGTGAAGCCGCGGGAGGAAGCCGGGGAGGGCAGGCGACGACGCATCGTCATTGCACCTCGTAGCGGCCGTTGCCGGTGCCGACGATCGTCGCGCTGCCGACCGCCGAGTGCAGCGTCACGCGCACCGGTGTGTCGACGCTTTCGATGCCGAACACGACGCGGCTCGCACGCGTGTCGGATCCGGGATAGTCGATGTCGGCGCCGGTGACGCCGCCGTCCCAGTCGCGCGGGCGCAGCACGTCGTCGCGCAGCGTGCGCCAGCCGTCGGGCGAGCTCACGTCGAAACGGAAACCGTGCGCGGTCGGCTGCCACGCGATCGGGCGCGCGCGCACCTGCGCTTCGTCGCCGGCCGTCTCGAACAGCAGCGCGATGCGCTGCGCCTCCTCGCGCAGGTCGGTACGCGGATTGCGCGTGAGCGACAGCGACGCGAGCGATACCAGCAGGCCCGCGATCACGAGCACGACCAGCATCTCGAGCAGCGTGAAGCCGCGCGCGCGCGCCGCGGTCACGGCCGCGCCGCGACGCACGTGGCCGTCGCGGGCATCGCGGCGAGCGCGAGCGGAGCGCAAGGGCGTGCGAAGGGCGGGCATGAAGTGAAGAAGCGGGAAGAACGTCGGTCCGATCAGCGCGGGCTTACTGCCACGAACCGATGTCGGAATCGTTGCTCTCGCCGCCTTCCTTGCCGTCGGCGCCGTAGCTGAACACGTCGATCTCGCCGTGCACGCCCGGGTTCAGGTACTTGTACCCGTTGCCCCACGGATCGTTCGGCAGGCGCTCGAGATAGCCGCCGTCCTTCCAGTTGTTCGGGATCGGATCGGTGGTCGGCTTCTGGGTCAGCGCGTTCAGGCCCTGTTCCTGGGTCGGATAGCGGCCGTTGTCGAGACGGTACAGCTTGAGCGCCTGCATGATCGTGCCGATGTCCTGCTTCGCGGCGATACGGCGTGCCTCGTCGGGACGGCTCATGATCTTCGGCACGATCAGTGCCGCCAGGATCCCGAGGATCGCGACCACCACCATGATCTCGATCAGCGTGAAACCGCGCTGACGGCGCACGGCCGCATTACGGCGAGTGATCCACGTTTGCATGACTGACTACCTCTTTCCAAAAAAATATCGTCGATTGAGTGACGCACCCGGCGTATTCCGGACGCTTGCCTGACGGCCGGCTTCCGTTTCCCCGGGCGCGGAGCACGCATTGTAAGGCGCGCATTGCCGAGGGCTTTCACCCAACGCAAATTTCATATACATCCGTACAATAGCGCGCATGAACGCGCTCTCGATCCGGATCCTCTCCCTAGCCCTCTTCGCGGGTTTGTGCGCGACGGCCACCTACTGGGTCGTCACGCTGTCGGCCCGCGAAGCGCCGCTGCCCGCCGCCGCCGCGCGGTTGCCGATCCGCACCGAGGACGCCGCCGCGCTCTTCGGCGGCCAGCTCGACAAGAATCCCGTGCAGGATATCCACCTGTTCGGCATTCTCGCGCTCGATCATGGCGGCGCCGCGATCGTCGGCGTCGGCGGCGAACCGCCGCGTGCCGTGTCGCTCGGCGCGGAAGTCACGCCCGGCGCGAAGCTGGCCGAAGTCCGCAGCCGCTCGATCATCGTCGACCGCAACGGCGCCCGCGCCGAAATCCAGCTCCCCGCGAACACGCCGTCCCCCGCGATCTACATGCGTTGAACGGCGGCGGCCCGACCGGCGCCCGGGCCGTCACTGCACCATGTTGTTCAGCTCGATGATCGGCAGCATCACGGCCAGCACGATCACGAGCACGATGCCGCCCATCGCGAGGATCAAGAGCGGCTCGAGCAGGCTCGTCAGGAACATCGTGCGCCGCTCGAGTTCGCGCGCCTCGCCTTCCGCCGCGCGGTCGAGCATCGTCGTCACGTCGCCCGTCGCCTCGCCGGAACGGATCAGGTGCACCAGCACCGGCGGAAACGTCTTCACGTTGTTCAGCGCGCGCGACAGCGCGGAGCCTTCGCGCACGCGCACGATCGCATCGTCGATGTTCGCGCGCATCGCGCGGTTCGACAGCGTCTCGCCGGCCGCCTGCAACGCGCGCAGGATCGGCACGCCGGCCGCGGTCAGGATGCCGAGCGTGCTCGCGAAGCGCACCGTGTTGTAGCCGCGCACGAGCTTGCCCGCGAGCGGCGCCGTCAGCACCCAGCGGTCGAACGCGAGCCTGGGCCCGTCGCGCGACAGCGTCGCCTTCACGAACCACACGACGAGCGCGACCGCGATCAGGATCGCCCACCACCAGTGCCGGACGAAATCCGACAGCGCCATCATCACGATCGTCAGCAGCGGCAGTTGCTGCTTCGTGCTCGCGAACACGTTGACGACCTGCGGCACGACATAGCTCAGCAGGAACGTGACGATGCCGAATGCGATCAGCGTGACGATTCCCGGATACGTGAACGCCAGCAGGATCTTCTGCTTCAGCGCATTGCTCTGTTCGATGTAGTCGGCGAGGCGCGACAGCACGATGCCGAGCTTGCCGGTGTGCTCGCCCGCCGCGACGAGCGCGCGGTAGATTTCCGGAAAGTCGCGCGGATGCTGGCCCAGCGCGTTCGCGAGCGAATGGCCGCCGAGCACTTCCGCGCGGATCGCGGCCATCAGTTCGCGGATGTAGTCGCGCTCGGCCTGCTCGGTGAGCACGCCGAGCGCCTCATCGAGCGGCAGCCCCGCGATCAGCAGGCTCGCGAGCTGGCGCGTGAGGATCGCCTGCTCGCGCTGCGACAGCTTGCGGCCGAACGCGAGGCGCTGCGAGCGCGCGCCGCGGGTCGCGCTGGCGGCCGGCTCGACGACGAGCGGCGTGAGCCCCTGCGTGCGCAGCTGCCCGCGCGCGGCGCGCGCGCTGTCGGCGTCGATCACGCCTTTCTGCGCGCGCCCCGCCGAATCGATTGCTTCGAAACGGAATGCCGGCATCGCGCTATGCGCCTCCCGTCACGCGCAGCACTTCCTCGAGCGACGTCGCGCCGGCCGCGAGCCAGCGCTCGGCGTCGTCGCGCAGCGTGCGCATCCCTTCCGCGCGGCCCGCGGCGAGAATCTCCGCATCGGCCGCGTTGCGATGGATCAGCGTGCGGATCGAATCGTCGACCACCAGCAGTTCGTACACGCCGCGCCGGCCGGTGTAGCCCGAATGCCCGCACTTGTCGCAGCCGACCGGATGCCACACGGTGCGGCCTTCCTCGTGCCGCTCTTCCTTGCAGACCGGGCAGAGCTGGCGCACCAGGCGCTGCGCGAGCACGCCGAGCAGCGACGACGCGAGCAGGTACGGCTCGACGCCCATGTCGGTCAGGCGCGTGACGGCCGATGCCGCGTCGT
Organism: Burkholderia sp. AW49-1; assembly: GCF_053427845.1. Lineage (NCBI taxonomy): Bacteria > Pseudomonadati > Pseudomonadota > Betaproteobacteria > Burkholderiales > Burkholderiaceae > Burkholderia > Burkholderia sp. AW49-1. The sequence goes on from NZ_JBSAXF010000008.1 coordinate 46,701, forward strand.
TGGTATGCAGCGTCGCGAGCACGAGGTGGCCCGTCAGCGATGCCTGCACCGCGATCTGCGCGGTTTCCAGATCGCGGATTTCGCCGATCATGATCACGTCCGGGTCCTGGCGCAGGATCGAGCGCAGCGCGCGGGCGAAGGTCATCCCGATCCGCTCGTTCACCTGCGTCTGGCCGATGCCGGACAGGTCGTATTCGATCGGATCCTCGACGGTCATGATGTTGGTCGTCGCCGTTTCGAGCCGCGACATCGACGCATACAGCGTCGTCGTCTTGCCCGAGCCGGTCGGGCCCGTCACCAGCACGATCCCGTGCGGGCGGCCGATCAGCTTGTCGAACTGGACGAGCGTGTCGCGGCCCATCCCGAGCGCCTCGAGGTTCAGGCGCTGCGCATCCTTTTCCAGCAGACGCAGCACCGCGCGCTCGCCGTGCCCGGTCGGCAGCGTCGACACGCGCACGTCGACCGGCCGGCCGCCGACGCGCAGCGTGATGCGGCCATCCTGCGGCAGGCGCTTCTCTGCGATGTCGAGCTGCGCCATGATCTTGATCCGCGAGATCAGCGCGCCGTGCAGCGCCTTCTTCGGGCGCACGACGTCGCGCAGCGTGCCGTCGACGCGAAACCGCACGACCGATGCGTTCTCGAACGGCTCGATGTGAATGTCCGAGGCCTGTTCGCGCGCCGCTTGCGTGAGCAGCGCGTTGATCATCCGGATGATCGGCGCGTCGTCTTCCGATTCGAGCAGATCCTCGACTTCGGGAATGTCCTGCATCAGCCGCGACAGGTCGACTTCGCCTTCGACCTCGCCGACGATCTGCGCCGCGCTGCCGTCCTGGCGCGCATAGGCCTGGTTGATCGCCTGCGCGAGCTCGTCGGCCGGCACGCGATGCACGGAGATCGAGCCGAAGTTGCGCGCGATTTCGGCGAGCGCCGCATCGTTCGTGCGTTCGCTGATCCACACCTCGAGCGTGTCGTCGAGCTGGTGCGCGATCAGCACTTGGCCGCTCTTCGCAAAACCGTACGGCAACAGGCGCGCGGCGAGCGGCGACGGCGGCTGCCGTTCGCCCGGCGCGCCGTCGTGGGCGGAGGACGCGAGCACGTCGGTCACTGCGAGGCTCCCGACGGCACCGTCAGCGGCTGTTGCTGCATCTGCTGCTGCGGCACGGCTTGCGGCTGGACGGCCGGTTGCGCCTGCTGCGCCGGCTGCGGGCCCTGCTGCTGGCGGCGAATCTTCGTCAGGTCGAACAGGTTCAGTGCCGAGCCGCCTTCGCTCGGGCCGAGCGGCATCGGCGGAACGGTCGGATCGTCCTTGTCACGCATGACGTTGTTGTCAGACTTATACGAGCCCGTGACGCCCTGGATATAGTCGTAGCGGTTTGCCGACACCGCCTGCGCGGTCTGCCGGTCGGTGATGATCACCGGGCGCAGGAACACCATCAGGTTGGTCTTCTGTCGGTTCTTCGATTCCGAGCGGAACAGCTGGCCGATCCACGGGATGTCGCCCAGCAGCGGCACCTTGCTGTTCGACACGTTGTAGTTGTCCTGCATCAGGCCGCCGAGCACGATGATTTCGCCGTTGTCCGCCAGGATCGTCGACTGGATCGAGCGCTTGGTGAAGGTCGGCCCGGTCGTGGCGGTCAACGTGCTGGTGACGACCGCCGAATCCTCGGTGTAGAGCTGCAGCTTCAGGATGCCGCCGTCGGTGATCTGCGGCTTCACGTGCAGCGTGAGGCCGACATCGCGGCGATCGTAGGTATTGAATGCGTTGTTCGTATTGCCGCTCGTCAGGTTCGAATACGACCCCGTCGGAATCGGCACGTTCTGGCCGACGACGATCTTCGCCTCTTCGTTGTCGAGCGTGATGAGGTTCGGCGTCGACAGCACGTTCGCGTCGCTCACGCCCGCGAAATAATTCAGCAGCGCGCCGAGGCCCTGCACGCCGAACATGTTGTGCAGCCAGCCGACGTTCAGGCCCGGCAGGAGCGTCTGCCCCAGCGCGCCGAGCCCCGCCGCACCACCGGCTGCAACCGCGCCCGACACCCCGAGGATGTTGCCGCTGGGCGTACCGGGGGCGCTGAAGTTCGTGCCGCCGAGAAACTGGCCCTGGGCGATCTGCCACTGGATGCCGAGGTTGCCGGACGTGTTCGAGTTCAGCTCGACGATCAGCGCTTCGATATAGACCTGCGCGCGCCGTGCGTCGAGCTGGTCGATCACCGAGCGCAGGTTCCGGTAGACCGGATCGGACGCGGTGATGATCAGCGAGTTGGTGGCCGCGTCGGCCTGGATCATCCCGCCCGGCTGGTTGTCGTCGCCCTTGTCCTTGTCGCCGCCGAGCAGGCCGCCGTTACCGAGGCCGCCGCTGCCCGACGCGCCGCTGCCGTACGACGAGGACGACGTACCGCCGAGGCCCCCCGACGGCAGCGGCGGGGTGCCCGACGTGCCGGTCGAGAAGTTGCCGCTCGACGACGAGCCGCCGCCCTGGTTGAAGCTGTTCGCATCGTTGGACGACGCCGACGAGCCGCTCTCGTTGCCGCCCTTGCCGAGCATCCCGCGCAACGTCTTCGCGAGCTTCACCGCGTCGGCGTTGCGCAGCGGCACGACGTGCATGTTGCCGGGCACCGCGCTCGGCGCATCGAGCTGCTGAACGAGGCGCTTCGCCGCCGCGAGGCGCGACGCACTCGAGGCGCGCAGCATCAGCGAGTTGGTGCGCGGGTCGGCCGTGACCGACACCTTCAGCGTCGCGTCGCTGTTGCCGATCGCGCCGGGGTCGAGCATCTTCTGCAGCTGCGCGGCCAGGTCGATCGCGTTCGCGTTGCGCAGCGGCACGACCTGAACCTGCGCGCCCGCGGCGCTGTCGACACCCGAGATGATCTGCGCAATGCGGCGTACATTGTCCGCGTAGTCGGTGACGACGATCGTGTTGTTCGCGGGGTAGGCGGTGACCGTGTTGTTCGGCGAGATCAGCGGCCGCAGCACCGGCAGCAGGTTGTTCGCCGATTCGTTGCGCAGCTCGAACACCTGCGTGATGACCTGGTCGCCGCGCGCCTGCGGCGCATTGCCGACATAGGTCGGCACGCCCTGCAGCTTCGCGTCGGCCTCCGGCACGACCTTCAGCACGCCGTGATCCTGCACCAGCGCGAAGCCCTGCATGCGCAGCGCCGACTGCAGCGTCTTCAGCGCCTGGTCTTCCGGCACAGGCCGTTCGGCTACGAGGTTGAGCTGCCCCTTCACGCGGGGGTCGACGATGATGGTCTTGCCGGTTGCGGCGCCGATCGCCTTGGCGACCTGGTCGATATCCGCATTCACGAAATTGAGCGTGACCTGAGCGTAGGCGGCCTGCGAGACGATGATGCCGGCGACCATCAAGGTCGTGGCGATGCGCCGCATAACGAAGCGATTTCTTGTCATGGATGATTGGGTCGATGCCGGCTCAGGCCACTTCCGGCGGTAGTGCTGGGATCCAGGTCCTAAAGGCGCGACATTAGCAGTTTTTCATGTCCGAAATATCACATTGATCCGAAGACTGTCTCACATACGACATGTATTCGGCATACCGTATGCAATATGTAAGATTTCGGCAATGCCCCGGCATTCAGGCCATCGCCGTCGTTTTGCGATGAATCGACACGAAAATGCGGTATAAACGGGCTGCCGCCTTTCGCTTGTCGCCACGTGACGGACTGTCTGTATGATACGGGCGGCGCGTTTCCAGTCGTACGAATAACAGACACGGGTTTTCCCGATCCTTGCGTCATTTCCATTTCGTTTCCGCAACATGAACAGACGGTTCGCTTCGATCGCGTTGATCGCCGCCGGCGCGTGGTTCGCCTGCGGAAACGCTCGCGCGGATTGTTTCGACGAGGCCGCCCGGTACCAGAAAGTCAATCCGCTGATCCTGCGCGCCATCGCGTGGCAGGAGTCGCGCAACCGGCCCGACGCGCTGAACAAGAATACGAACGGCTCGGTCGATTACGGCCTGATGCAGATCAACTCGATCCACCTGCCGACGCTGTCGCGCTACGGCATCGGCCGCGACACGCTGATGCAGCCGTGCAAGAACGTCTACATCGCCGCGTGGCACTTGCGCCAGAAGATGAATCGCTACGGCAACACATGGCAGGCCGTCGGCGCCTATCATTCCGATACGCCGTCGCTGCGCGACAAGTACGCGCGGCAGATCGCCGGAATCCTGGCGCAGTGGAAGCTGCTGCCGCCCGAGCAGTGACGCCACGCCGCAGCGCCGGCTGACGCCGTGCCGCTCGGCCGGCGCGCGTTTGATGCACAATGCGCATCTCACGTCGCGGTTTCGACCGGCCCCGGGCCGATCGCGCCCCGCCAGGGCGCCGCGGCCGCTTTTCCCTCTTTTCCGTTGGTGCAAATCGTTATGAATCCGGCAATGAACCAGCCGTTGCCCGTCACCGTGCTGTCCGGTTTCCTCGGCGCCGGCAAGACCACGCTGCTCAATCACATCCTCGCGAACCGCGCGGGCCTGAAAGTCGCCGTGATCGTCAACGATCTCGCGGCGGTCAACATCGACGCGTCGCTCGTGCGCGATGCGCAGGCGCTGTCGCACGTCGAGGAACGCCTCGTCGAGATGTCGAACGGCTGCATCTGCTGCACGCTGCGCGATGACCTGCTCGTCGAGATCCGCAATCTCGCGGCGGACGGCCGCTTCGACGCGATCGTGATCGAATCGACCGGCATCGCGGAGCCGATGCCGATCGCCGAAACCTTCACGTTCGTCGACGACGACGGCGCGTCGCTGTCGAGCGTCGCGCGCCTCGATACGCTCGTCACCGTGGTCGACGCCTACAATTTCCTGCGCGACTACGGCTCCGACGACGCGCTCGCGACGCGCGGCATCGCCGCATCGGACGAAGACGATCGCACGCTCGTCGAGCTGCTGATCGAGCAGATCGAATTCTGCGACGTGCTGGTGATCAACAAGGCCGACCTCGTTGGCGCGGACGAACTCGCGCGCCTGCAGCACATCCTTGCGCGGCTCAACCCGCGCGCGCACCAGGTCGTGTCGACGTTCGGCAACGTGGCGCTCGGCGAAGTGCTGAACACCGGCCGCTTCGATTTCGACGAAGCCGCGAACGCGCCGGGCTGGCTCGCGTCGCTCGATCACGATCACACGCATTGCGACGATCCCGAGTGCCACGATCCGCATCACGCGCACGTGCATGGCGAAGCCGACGAATTCGGCATCGGCAACTTTGTTTACCGCGCGCGCCGGCCGTTTCATCCGGCGCGACTCTGGGCGCTGCTGCATCAGGAGTGGCCGGGCGTGCTGCGCAGCAAGGGCTTCTTCTGGCTCGCGACCCGCAACGACATCGCGGGTTCGCTGTCGCAGGCGGGCGGCGTGTGCCGGCATGGCCCGGCAGGTCTCTGGTGGGCCGCGCAGGATCGCGCGGAATGGCCGGACGACGACGAGTTGCTCGCCGAAATTCGCACCGAGTGGCAGGGCGACCTCGACGACCGCTCGGTCGGCGATCGCCGTCAGGAACTCGTGCTGATCGGCATCGGGCTCGATGCCGACGCATGGCGCGCGAAACTCGACACATGCCTGCTCACCGATGCGGAATTCGCGCTCGGCGCGCCGCAATGGGCCACGTTCGACGATCCGTTTCCGGTGTGGGATGTCGATTCGCACGACGACGAAGACCCGGGCGACACGCAGATCGTGCACGCGTAATACGCGGTAAAACTCGAGAAAAACGGCCGCGAAAAGTAACCGTTAAATCTTGCAAGAGTGACGCGAACTGTGGCGAAAATGCCGCGCGTGCCCAACAAAAAACCCGCCTTCCGGCGGGTTTTTTTCCTGGAACAGGCGCTGAATTAACGCTTGTTGACGGCGTCCTTGAACGCCTTGCCAGCCGTGAACTTGACCGTCTTGGCTGCCGGGATCTTGATGGTTTCGCCCGTCTTCGGGTTGCGGCCCGTACGTGCTGCGCGCTTGCCCGAACCGAAGCTGCCGAAGCCGATCAGCTGAACCGCATCACCCTTCGACACGGCCTTCTTGATGACTTCGAGCAGCGTGTCCAGCGTTTCGCCGGTTTGAGCCTTGCTGGCGCCCGTTTGGGCGGCGACGGCGTCGATCAGTTCCTGTTTGTTCATTAAGGTTCCTTTTTCAGGTTAGGTTTGACACGAACAGCGCGAACGCGCCGATTATACGTGCGCGAACCGTGCCGTCGAGAGTCAGACTCCGACGGCACAGCGCCGAATCCTGGCCCGCGCGACGTGCCGTCCGGCTTGCCGGCGGCCACCCCGCGGTACGGCGTTGCTATGATAGCGCAGCGCAAACCCAATAACGACAAGGGTTTCAAAGATTTTCATCGGTATTTCGCCGAATGAATCGTCGATTGCCCGTTTTTTGACCTGGGCCAACCGGACAGGATACGCAGCCGGGTCCACCGTCGCGCAACGCCGTTGGTTTTTGCCAACGGCCCGCCGGACCCCTCCGCGCAATCCCTTGCCAGGCTTGGCTGCCACGTTTTTTGTTTCGCATGCCCGACCGACTCGTTCCAGCCACGCTCGCGTTTCGCGACGACGGCACCCTCGTCTCGCCCGAATACGACGACATCTATCACAACGTCGCGGGTGCGCTCGCGCAGGCGAGCCACGTGTTCATCGCGGGCAACGCGCTGCCCGCGCGCTGGCAAGGCCGCCGCACGTTCACCATCGTCGAGACGGGGTTCGGCGCGGGCGCCAACTTCCTCGCGACCTGGGCCGCCTGGCGCGACGATCCCGCGCGCTGCGAGCGGCTGCATTTCGTGTCGTTCGAGAAACATCCGTTTTCGCGCGAGGATCTGCGTAGGGCACTGTCAAAGATAGTTGCGAACACAACCATATCGACAGAAGCGGGGATGCTCGCCGATGCGTGGCCGATGCTCGTTCCAGGTTTTCATCGCCTCGAATTCGACGGCGGCCGCGTCGTGCTCACGCTCGCACTGGGCGACGCGCGCGAGATGCTGCCGAAACTGGTCGCGCGCGCCGATGCGTTCTATCTGGACGGCTTCGCGCCCGCGAAAAATCCGGAGCTCTGGTCGGCCGATGTGTTCCGCGCACTCGCACGCGTCGCCGCCGACAATGCGACCTTTGCGACGTATTCGAGCGCGGGCGTGGTGAAACAGGCGCTCCTCGACGCGGGTTTCACGTATCGCAAGATCGCGGGGTTGGCCGGCAAGTTCGCGATGCTCGCGGGCGAATATGCACCGCGCTGGCGGATGCGCCGGCACGAACCGCCGCGCGCATTGCCGGTCGCCGCGCGCGATGCGATCGTGATCGGCGCGGGCCTGGCCGGCTGCGCGGTCGTCGAACGGCTTGCGGCACGCGGCTGGAACGTCACGCTGATCGAGCGGCACGCGCGGATCGCGAGCGATGCATCGGGCAATCCGGCCGGTGTATTCCATCCACTGATGACGCGCGACGACAACGTCGCGAGCCGCCTCACGCGCAGCGGTTTCCTGCATGCGCTCGCACGCTGGCGCGCGCTCGAGCAGGCCGGCCATGCGTTGGCTCGCAGCACGCGCGGAATGATTCATCTCGCGGAATCGGCCGACGATTTCGTGCGGATGCGCGAGGCGTTCGACGCGCTCGGCGCACCGTCCGACTACGTGTCGCTGCTCGACACCGACGCCGCACGCGCGCATCTGAACCTGCCCGTAGCACATGGAGGCCTGCTGTTTCCACACGGCGGCGCCGTATGGCCGGCGGCGCTCTGCGGCGCGCAAGTCGCGGCGGCCGGTGAGCGCGTGAAACTGCTGACCGGCACCGAGGTCGCTCGACTCGAGCGTGAGGGCGACACGTGGCGCGCCGTCGATGCGGCAGGTGCGACGCTCGCCGAAGCGCCGGTCGTCGTGCTCGCGAACGCGGGCGATGCCGTGCGTCTCGCCGGCCTGCGGCATGTCGCGCTGCAGCCGGTGCGCGGCCAGTTGACGCTGCTGCCGCCCGGCAGCACGGCGGCGCTGCCGTGCCCGGCGATCGGCGACGGCTATGCGGTGCCGCTCGACGACGGCACGCTGCTGATCGGTGCAACGTTCGAACCCGACGACCTCGATCCTGCGATGCGCACCGCCGGACATATCGAAAATATCGAGCGCGTGCGGCATCTGCTGCCCGGCCTGATCGGCGAGCTGCCGGACGTCGGGACGCTGCGCGGGCGCGTCGCGTTTCGCTGGGTCGTCGCCGACCGCGTGCCGGTGATCGGCCCGCTTGCCGACGAAGCGCAGACCGTCGCGAACGCACGCGCGCTGAGCGGTGCGAAAGCGCGCGACCTGCCGCGCACCGCTGGGCTCTACGGCGCATTCGGTTACGGCTCCCGCGGTTTGGTGTGGGCGGCGCTCGGCGCCGAGCTGATCGCGTCGCAACTCGAAGGCGAGCCGCTGCCGCTCGAGCGCGAACTCGCCGATGCCGTCGACCCGGCCCGATTCCTGATCCGTGCGCTGCGCGGCCGCCAGATCGGCTGATCTCGTCAGCCGAAATCTCACAGTACTTCGATTTTTTCGCGCAAGGTTATCCACTCGACGCTGTGGATAACCGCGCGGAATCCACGCGCGGTTCGTGTGCAATCACAGTGGACGTAAACTGGGCAACTCGGCACAGTCGTCGAACGGCTCGAAAGTTGCTCAACTCAAACCGCTGTGAGCAAACAGCCTGTGCAACGGGTTATCGCTGTGCCAACACCTTGATCTTGTTGCGTAAACCAAAGTTATCCACAGAACTGTGCGCGTCTTGTTAACTTCTACTACGTATATATACAAGTAAACCATTGAAACCAAAGACCTGTGGTGCCTCACAGGGCCGCGAGTCGATTCGATCGGTTCCGGAGCGAAAAAGCTGTGGCACAATCGGTTTCCTTCGCGTTCGTTCGGCCAGGCGCCGGACATGCTTCAATGGAACGGTCGGCACGATTTCGAATCTGAATCTTCGAGACTGCGCAGTCCGTTCACACACCAGGCCGACAATCCAGATCGGCAGCCTGAACGACAGTTCCGCCGGACGGCGGAAAAAGGCGGATCCCATGTCCAGCCGTCGTCGACCACAACAATCACATTCGGGGCGATACCCAGCCGGCGCGCATCTCATCTCTGACGCTTGATTCCGCGCCGCTGGCGATTGCTTCCAAAGGAGAAGTCACCACGATGAAGTCGGCGTTCTCATTCCTGCCCAACTGGCCGCTCGCGCCGGATGCCGTGTTCTGGGCCGGCCTCGCGTTGTTCGCGGCCGGTCTGTGCGGCGAGCTGTGCTACCGCGCATGGCGGCTGCCGCGCATCACCGGCTATGCGGTGATCGGTCTCGTCGCCGGTTCGTTCGGATTCGGCGTGATCGACGCAAGCACCGACGAAACCTCGCGGCTGCTGATCGACGTCGCGCTCGGCCTGCTGCTGTTCGAGCTCGGCAGCCGTCTCGACCTGAAATGGATTCGCCGCAACCCGTGGCTCATTGCGTCGAGCCTTGCAGAGGCGACGCTGACGTTCGTGCTCGTGCTGTTCGTGATGCTCGCGCTCGGCGTGTCGGGCATGGTCGCGCTCGTGCTGTCGGCGATCGCGATCGCGACGTCGCCGTCGATGGTGATCCAGCTCAAGACCGAACTGCGCGCGGAAGGGCAGGTGTCGCAGCGCCTCATCACGCTGACCGCGCTGAACAGCGTGTACGCGATCGTGCTGACCAAGCTCGTCACGAGCTGGCTCCACCAGGAGGCGTACGGGAACGTTTTCGCGACGATCCTGCAGCCCGTCTACCTGATCGCCGGTTCGTTCATCGTCGCGTACCTGGTCGCGCGCGCGTGCAATTACCTGTTCCGCCACATGACCTCGACGATGCGTGACGAGCATTCGTTCGTCGCGCTGTTCGGGCTCGTGATGCTTGCGATCGCGGTGGCGCAGGCGCTGAAGCTGTCGACGCTGCTCACGCTGCTGCTCGCCGGCATCATCGTGAAGAACCTCGAAGCGCGGCCGCAGCTGTGGCCCGAGCATTTCGGCACGGCCGGCTGGCTGCTGACGGTGGTGCTGTTCGTGCTGACGCTCACGTCGTTCACGTGGGGCGACATCGCGCTCGGCGGCCTGCTCGCGATCGCGCTGATCGTCACGCGGCTCGTGGCGAAGCTGGCCGGCGTCGTCGCATTCGCGAAGCCGAGCGGCATCGGGATGAAGCAGGGCATCGCGCTCGGCATCGCGCTCACGCCGATGTCCGCGCTGTCGTACCTGCTCGTCGACGACACCTACCAGCTCTATCCGAATTTCGACCCGCACCTGCGCGCGATCGTGATGTGCACGATCGTGATCCTGCAGCTCGTCAGCCCGTTCGTCGTCTACCGCTGCCTGTCGGCGGTCAGCGAACGCAGCGACGGCAACTGATTTCCGGAACCTGCCATGGCACTCGAAACATTCGTCAATTCCGAACCGTTCACGTTCGGCGTCGAACTGGAGATCCAGGTCGTCAACACGCACAACTACGACCTGACCAAGGCGGCATCCGACCTGATGCGCCTGATCCAGGGCGAGACCTTCCCCGGCAACATCACGCCCGAAATCACCGAGAGCATGATCGAGCTGTCGACCGGCATCTGCCATTCGCACGAGCAGGCGGTCGGCGAACTGCACGCGATCCGCGACGTGCTCGTGAAGGCGGCCGACCAGCTCAACGTCGGGCTCGCCGGCGGCGGCACGCACGCGTTCCAGCAGTGGAGCGATCGACAGATCTATGACGCGCCGCGCTTCCAGTACATCTCCGAGCTGTACGGCTATCTCGCGAAGCAATTCACCGTGTTCGGCCAGCACGTGCACATCGGCTGTCCCGATCCGGACAGCGCGCTGTTCCTGCTGCACTCGATGTCGCGCTTCATTCCGCACTTCATCGCGCTGTCCGCGTCGTCGCCGTTCGTGCAGAACGTCGACACCGGCTTCCATTCGGCGCGCCTGAATTCGGTGTTCGCGTTCCCGCTGTCGGGCCGCGCGCCGTTCGTGCTGACCTGGGACAGCTTCGAGGAGTACTTCATGAAGATGGTCAACACGGGCGTCGTCAACTCGATGAAGGACTTTTACTGGGACATCCGGCCGAAGCCCGGGTACGGGACGATCGAGGTGCGCGTGATGGACACGCCGCTGTCGGTCGATCGCGCGGCCGCGATCGCTTGCTACATCCAGACGCTCGCGCGCTACCTGTTGACCGACCGGCCGCTGAAGCTGTCGGAGGACGACTATCTCGTCTACACATTCAACCGTTTCGAAGCGTGCCGCTTCGGGCTCGAGGGCACCTGCGTCAATCCTCAGACAGGTGAGCGCCGCACGATCGCGGAAGACATCCTCGACACGCTCGACCGGATCGCGCCGCATGCGGCCGCGCTCGGCTCGCGCGCGGCGCTCGACGAGATCGGCGCGCTCGCGAAGGCGCGCGTGAATGACGCATCGTGGTTGAGAACCGTTTTCAAACAGGAAAAATCGCTGAACGAGACGGTCCGCCAGCAGTGCCTGCGCTGGCGCGAATGAAAAAATGTTTTGCAGATTACAGACTCGACCGCGCGGCGATTCGCTGAATGTCGTTCGATGCCGATTCGTGCACAGCGCGTCGCCAGTCGTCCTGAAAATCTGTGGATAACCCGATATTCCGCTTCAAAGTCAACGCTCTGCGGGATGGATAACCCGGTGGGCCGGTGCCGTCGGCACGATGGCCGATTCGAACAGGAAAATGTTTGCGCGTTCGGTTGTGGGGTCGGCAGAGATTGCCGGCACAACGAAAAAATCCGGTTATCCAGCGATTTTCCACAGAATGCAGGGGATAACTTAGCTGTGCGATTTTCCGCTCTCGCTTAGAATGTCGGCTTTGCGGACACCGGAACGACCCGTGTCTCACCGGTCGCCGCGAACGCGACCGCCGCGTGTGCCTCGCGACGGCCGTGTCGACGCTCCTCAACGAGCGTCTGTTTTGAGATGACATTCGATCTCCACACTACGGCTGCTCGGCGATCCGGGCGGCGGCAAAGCGAAAAGACTATGAGCGAAGGCGTTTACGGGAATCAGGCTTCGGGACGTGTGACCCACAGCTTGCTGCGATTGAGTACGGCCATGCGAAGCCAGGCATGGGATTGGGCGGAAGGCGCAGGCCTCACGCCGACGCAGGGCGAGATCCTCGTGCTGCTGCTGCAACGCAAGGGCCCGATGCGGCTCGGCGAGATCGCGCGCGAGACGCAGCTCACGGCTGCGACCACCAGCGATGCGGTCAGCACGCTCGAGACGAAGGGTCTCGTCGAGAAGCGTCGCGCACTGGACGACGGCCGTGCGCTCGCCGTGCGCCTGTCGGCCCGCGGCCGTACCGCGGCGAAGAAGGCGCTGCAATGGCCTGAATTCCTGACGAAAGCGGTCGGCAAGCTCGGCGCGGACGAGCAGGGCACGCTGTACCGCGCGCTGCTGAAGACGCTGCGCGAATTGCAGGTGGCCGGTGCGACGCCGCCGCAGCGCATGTGCCTGACGTGCGCGCATTTCCAGCCGGGCAAGCAGTCGAAGAAGACCGTGCATCACTGCGCGGCGCTCGATCTGTCGATGGCCGACAGCGATCTGCGTCTCGACTGTTCGGTGCACGAAGAAGCCGACGCGGCGACGCAAAAGAAGACCTGGAAGGTATTCGCCGGCTGACGTCCGTCGATCGACCGGGAGGCCGATGATGAACGCTGAAGTGGTGGCGATCCGCCACGTGCATTTCGAGGACCTCGGCAGCTTCGAGCAGGTGCTCGGAGAGCGCGGGCGGCGGGTGCGCTACGTCGACGTCGGATCGTCGCGCGTCGAGGCGCTCGATGCGCTCAAGCCGGCGCTGCTCGTGATGCTCGGCGGGCCACTCAGCGTGTACGAGGACGCGCAGTATCCGTCGATCGCGCCGCTCGCGGCACTCGTGCGCCAGCGCATCGACGCCGGACTGCCGATCCTCGGCATCTGCCTCGGCGCGCAGTTCATCGCCCGCGCGCTCGGTGCGCGCGTCTATCCGGCTGCGCAGAAGGAACTCGGCTGGGCGCCGCTGACGCTCACCGACGCCGGCCGCGCGTCACCGCTGCGCCACCTCGACGGCGCGGCGACCTCGATGCTGCACTGGCATGGCGATACGTTCGACCTGCCGGGCGGCGCGATCCATCTCGCATCGACACCGGCGTGCCGCCACCAGGCGTTTGCGTGGGGGCAGCACGTGCTGGCGCTGCAATGTCATCCTGAAATCCGCACCGACCGCTTCGAACCCTGGCTGATCGGCAACGCCGGCGAAATCGCGTCGACGCCCGGTATCGACGCGCGCCAGTTGCGCGCCGACACCGTTCAGCATGGTCCCGTGCTGGAGACGGCGGCGCGACGCATGTTCGGCGAGTGGCTCGACAGCGTCGGGCTTTGATCCCGGGCGAGCGGCATTGCGGGCCGATGCACCGCCGTACGCCGCGTGCGCGCTGCCTCGCTGCCGGCTGCATGCCGGCCCTGCCTGACCATCCGCTTACTGCCGAATCGGCCGCCAGCAGGCTTCGAGCCCGCATGCTACGCTGGTCCGCTCTTCCCCTTTCCTGGCGAGCGGTATCCATGACTGCGCTGTTTTCTCCGTTCACGCTGCGCGGCGTGACCCTTCCGAACCGGATCGTGATCTCCCCGATGTGCCAGTACTCGGCCGAGCGCGGCGAGGCGACCGACTGGCACATGATTCACCTCGGCCATCTCGCGCTGTCCGGTGCGGGCTTGCTCTGCATCGAAGCGACCGCCGTCGAACCCGACGGGCGCATCACGGCCGGCGACCTCGGCCTGTGGGACGACGTGACCGAAGCGGCACTCAAGCCCGTGCTGGCGGCGATCCGCAAGCATTCGCCGGTCCGTGTCGCGATGCAGCTTTCGCATGCGGGGCGCAAGGCGTCGAGCGAGGTGCCGTGGAACGGCGGCCAGCTCGTGTCCGTCGCCGATGGCGGCTGGCTGCCCCATGCGCCGTCGGCGTTACCGCACAAGGACGGCGAGACGCCGCCGCTCGCGCTCGACGCGGCCGGCCTGAACCGGATCCGCGAAGCGTTCGCCGCGGCCGCGAAGCGTGCGGCGCGCCTCGGCATCGATGCGATCGAGGTGCACGCGGCGCACGGCTATCTGCTGCATCAGTTCCTGTCGCCGCTTTCGAACCAGCGCACCGACGAATACGGCGGCTCGCGAGAAAACCGGATGCGCTTTCCGCTCGAGATCTTCGAGATCGTGCGTGCGGCATTTCCGGATGACAGGCCAGTCGGCGTGCGCGTGTCGGCGACCGACTGGGTCGAGGGCGGCTGGGAACTCGAGGATACGATCGCGTTCGCGCACGAACTGAAGCAACGCGGCTGCGACTGGATCGACGTGTCGTCCGGCGGCGTGTCGCCGCTGCAGAAGATTCCGCTGTCGCCCGGTTACCAGGTGCCGTTCGCGCAGGCGGTGAAGCGCGCGGTCGGGATGCCGACGATCGCGGTCGGCCTCATCAACGAGCCCGCGCATGCGAACCGGCTGATCGAGTCCGGCGACGCCGATTTCGTCGCGATGGCGCGTGCGATGCTGTACGACCCGCGCTGGCCGTGGCATGCGGCCGCCGAGCTCGGCGCGCAGGTTTCGGCGCCGCCGCAGTACTGGCGTTCGCAGCCGCGCGAGCACAAGACGTTGTTCGGCGACATCGCATTCGGCCAGCGCTGAGCGTCATGCGCGCGATATTGCGCGCGATGTTGAACGAAGCAATCGTGAACGTGTAGGATGCGGGTGATTCGCCGCATGCCCCGACGCGGCACCGACCGGTGCCGCGTTTTCGTTTCGCGCGACGCAGGGCCGCGCAGGACGCAAACGCGGCCGTCTTCCATTCAAGTCGTCTTCAAAGGATTCGTTCGATGAGTTCACGCAGGATCGCGGTGCGCCGCTCGGGAGTACACGGCAAGGGCGTGTTCGCGGTGGAGCCGATCAAGGCCGGCGAACGCGTAGTGGAATACAAGGGCGAGCGAATTTCGTGGAAGGAAGCGCTGCGCCGCCATCCGCACGACCCGAACGAGCCGAATCATACGTTCTACTTCGCACTGGAAGAGGGCGGCGTGATCGACGGCAAGATCGACGGCAACAGCGCGCGCTGGATCAACCATTCGTGCGCGCCGAACTGCGAGGCCGAGGAGATCAAGGGCCGCGTGTTCATCCACGCGCTGCGCGACATCGGGCCGGAAGAAGAACTGTTCTACGACTATGGCCTCGTGATCGACGAGAAGCTGACGAAGAAGCTCAAGCGCGAATACGCGTGCCATTGCGGCGCGGCCGCGTGTCGCGGCACACTGCTCGCCACGCCGGACGACGACGGCAAGAAGAAAAAGAAGAAGGACCGGAATTCGGAGTCCGGCGCGAAGGACAAGAAAAAGAAGAAGTGACCGGCGCGGCCGCGCATCGTGCGCGGCTGCTTCACCTTCACCGGATGGCCGCCGCGCGGCCGTCCGTCCCGCCCGATACGGGCCAGCGCGCGCGCTTCAGTGCATCGGCGCGGCGGCCGGCGTCTCGCTCGCCGGCTTCGCGGTGCGCCTGGCGAGCGGCACCCGCACCACGAAACGCGAACCGCCTTCCGCTGCATCCTCGTACGATACCGTGCCGCCGTGCATCGCGATGATGTCGTGCACGATCGCGAGCCCGAGCCCGGCGCCCGTCTCGACGCCGTTGCCGCTCTGCGCATCGCCGCGGAAGAAGCGCTTGAACAGGTCGGCCTGCTGGCTCGCCGGCACGCCGGGGCCGTTGTCCTCGACGACGATCTCGGCGGCCGGCTGGCCGTCCTCGAGCGCGCCGCGCGCGACGTTCACCGTGATCCGCGCGCCAGCCGGCCGTGCGAGCGGCACGTATTTCAGCGCATTGTCGAGCAGGTTCGCGATGACCTCGCGCAGCAGCACGGGGTTGCCGCGCACGTTCAGCGTTTCGTCTTCGCCGGGATCGTCGCTGCGCTGGAAGCCGAGGTCGACATGCGATGCGAGCGCGCGCGGCACCCACTCGGCGCCCGTCTCGAACGCCATCGCGGCCAGGTCGACGTCGACGAAACGCGCGGCCTGTTCGCCCGGCTCCGCACGCGCGAGCGACAGCAACTGGTTCGACAGCCGCACCGCGCGGTCAGCGGCCGCGCGCAGTTCGCGCACCGCCGCGTAGGTCTGCTGCGGGTCGCGCGCGACGGCGGCCTGCTCGGCATGCAGCTTCACGGCCGTGAGCGGCGTGCGCAACTGGTGCGCGGCATCCGCGATGAACTTGCGCTGCGCGTCGAGCGCGGTCTTCAGGCGGCCGAGCAGCGCGTTCATCGCGCTCGTCAGCGGCCGGATCTCGAGCGGCACGTCGGTCTCGTCGACCGGCTCCAGCGACGTGTGGGTCTGCCGGTTCAGCGAATCGGCGAGATGCGTGAGCGGGCCGAGCTGCTGGTTCACGACCCGCCACACGATGCCCCAGCCCGCGAGCAGCAACAGAAGCAGCGGCATCATGATCGCGACGAGGAATTCGGCCGCGATCCGGTAGCGGTGCCGCACCGGCTGCGCGACCTCGACCACCATCGGCTTGCCGCCCTCGACATCGTCGACGCGCACCTGCGCGACGCGCACCGCACGATTGTCGTACTCGGCCTCGAATACGTACGCGTGATGCATGCGGCGCACGTTGATGCCGCGCAGCGGCAGCTTCGGGTCGCCGGCGAGTTCCTGTTCGCCGTCGCTGATCCGGTAGATCAGCGCCTCCGCCGGATCGGAGAACATCGCCTGCGCGAGCGGCGGCACCGTGAACGGCGCGTCGGGCCCGGCGATCTGGATCTGTTTTGAAATGGCGGTGGCGAGATCGGCGAGCGAGCGGTCGATCACGTGCTGCGTGTATTGCCACGCGAGCCAATAGGCAATCAGGCCGCTCATCAGCGCGAGCATCGACAGCGGCGCGGCGAGGCGGCGAAGCAGCGAGCGGCGCAGGCTGGTGGTGACAGCCGGATCAGAAGACATTTCGACGGGCAAATGGATAAGCGCCGCTCACGGGGAGCGGCGCGGACGTGCGTCGGACGGCGACGCGGGCGGGCGGCTTGCCGGCGGCACGCGGCCGGCCGGCGTGCGGCGCCGCTCAGACGCTCGCGGTCTGGCGGATTTCCTGCAGCAGGTAGCCGAAGCCGCGCACCGTGACGATTTCGACACGGCACTGCTCGAGTTTCTTGCGCACCCGGTGCACGTAGACTTCGATCGCGGTGTCGCCGAGATCGCCGCCGAAGTGCGTGAGGTGATCCTGCAGTTGGGCCTTGCTGACCACGCGGCCGTGACGCAGCAGCAGCATTTCGAGCACCGCGAATTCGCGCGGCGACAGTTCCAGCGGCTTGTCGTCGTTGAAGATCCGGCGATCGACGCCCGACAGGCGGACGCCGCCGAGCGACACTTCCGGACGCGGCATGTCGCTGTGCGGGCCGCTGCGGCGCATCACCGCGCGAATGCGCGCTTCGAGCTCGGCCGGCTCGAACGGCTTGAGCATGTAATCGTCGGCGCCGGAGTTCAGGCCCTGAATCCGGTCGTTCAGTTCGTCGCGCGCGGTCAGCACGATGACCGGCGTGTGGCGATTGGTCTGGCGGAAGCGTGTGAGCAGCGTCATTCCGTCGATGCCCGGCAGGCCGAGGTCGAGGATCACGAGTTCGTGGCGGTTTTGTGCCAGCGCCTGTTCGGCAAAGATGCCGTCATGCACCATGTCGACGGTGAAGCCAGCCTGTTCGAGGCTGCTCTGGATACCGCGTGCGATGGGGCGGTCGTCTTCGATCAGAAGGAGTCGCATGAAGTTCGCTCAAGTACAATGGGTTGGCGGTTCAGGCACGCGGACAGCACGACGCCGTTTCCACAGGGGCGCCGCATCGCCTGACAATCAAGCATGGCGGCCAGCGAACGATTAAATCCAATCATGTCCGATATTTCGATTCACGACCTCGAAGCCGCGATCAATTTCTGGCGCGCCCGCTCACCGTCGAGCGGCGACGAACTCAAACTCTGCGAAGAGGCCAGCGCGCTCTCCAAGCCGTATGCGCTGCTGATTGTACAGCGCGAAGGCGCGCTGCAACTGGAAGGTTTGGACCCCAAGGCGCGGAAAGCGTACGAGACTTACGTGCGCCTTAAGGATGGCTTGGAAAGCTGAAGGCTTTCGCTGAGTACATCCTAGAAAACGTTCATCGAAATGAAAAGTTGACGCGCCGCGCGTCGAAAGACGCGCGGCGGTAGAGGAACGTCTCAGGCGGCCGGTTCCGTGTGGGCGCACACCTGGTCGATGAATGTCGCGAGCGCGATGTCGCGTTCGGTCAGGCCGTCCGCGTCGTGGGTCGACAGCGTCACGTCGACGCGGTTGTACACGTTGAACCATTCCGGATGGTGGTTCATTTCCTGCGCCTTGATCGCGACACGCGTCATGAAGCCGAAGGCCTCGTTGAAATCGGCGAAGCGCAGGCTGCGCTGGATCGCGTCGCGGCCCGGCACGGCCGTCCAGTGCGGCAGGCCTTCGAGCCGGGTCTTGCGTTCTTCTGATGTGAGCTTGTGGATCATCTTGCACCTCGTTCGGTAACGGCGCCCGCACGCGGGCAAGGGCCACGCGGCAAAGCCGGTAGCGGTGATTGTTTCATAGTTGCGGGACGGCCATCCGGCGGCGGACATTGGGGCGCCGGCGCGCGGACCACGCCGGCGTGGCCCGCGGGCTTACGCGTCAGCGTCGTCCGGCCAGCCTTCGCCCGTGCCGCGATGCAGCACGAGATCGCGATCGACCACGGCGCCGGCCGGGAATTCGGGCAGCGGGGCCAGCCGGTCGGCCATCGCACGGCCGTCGACGTCGGCCAGCGCGAACAACTGCACGAAATCGTCGATCACGAAGTAGGTCTTCTGGAACGTGTCGATCCGGTAGCGCGTGCGCATCACGCGCTCGAGGTCGAAACCGAGCCGGTTCGGCGCCGCGCTTTCGAGGCTGTACAGGCTTTCACCCTTGCTCGACACGATCCCGGCGCCGTAAATCGACAGCCCGTTCGTGCCGTTCGGGTCGCGGATCAGCCCGAATTCCACCGTATACCAGTAGAGACGCGCCAGCCGCGCGAGCGCCGCTTCGTCGTCCGCGACCGCGAGCGCGGTGCGGCCGTATGCCTGCATGTAGTCGGCGAACACCGGCTCGATCAGGAGCGGCACGTGGCCGAACAGGTCGTGGAAGCAGTCGGGTTCCTGCAGGTAGTCGAGTTGATCGGGGCGCCGCATCCACCAGGTGACCGGAAACCGCCGGTTCGCGAGGTGCTCGAAGAACACGCGATCGGGCACGAGGCCCGGCACGGCGACGATCTCCCAGCCGGTGGCCGGTTTCAGCTGGCGATTCACGTCGGCGAACGACGGCACGCGATCGGCCGGCAAGTCGATCTTCGCAAGCCCTGCGGCGAACGCGTCGCACGCGCGTCCGCGCAGCAGCGCCGACTGTCGTGCATAGAGCTGCTGCCACACCGCGTGGTCGACCTGGCCATAACGTTCGAGCGGCTGGTCGATGGTGAAATCGGCGCGGGTTTCGAGGCCCGCGTCGAACTGCTCCTGCAGTTTCGCGGTGACGACGGTGGACATGGTGAGGCTCTGCACGCTGTGGCTGGGGACCATGCAAGTGTAGAGCGGGTTACGTGCGGAATGGGCGCAAAGATGGCGCTGATTCGCTTATTGATGCGATAATCGCGCATCAAAATGGGAATCAATGCGGAGAATGCTCATGCTGGAACTCGATCACTTCGATCTCGCGCTTCTGGACGTGCTGCAGCGCTTCGGCCGCGCGACGCACCAGCAGCTCGGCGAGGAGGTGCCGCTGTCGCCGTCGCAGATCGGCCGGCGGCTGCAGCGGCTGGAGGCGGCCGGCGTGATCGAAGGCTACCGCGTGATGCTGCGCCCCGAAAAGCTCGGGCTCGGCGTCACGGCGTTCACGAGCCTGAAGCTCAAGCATCACGGCGATTCGATCATCGAGCAGTTCCAGCAACAGATCGACGTGCTGCCCGAAGTGCTCGAATGTCATGCAGTGGTCGGCGACGCCGACTATCTGCTGCGGATCGTCGCGCCGGATCTCAATGCGCTGTCGCAGTTCGTGATGAAGAAGCTGATGCGCGTGCCGGGCGTCGACAGCGTGCGCTCGAACATCGTGCTGACGACCTTCAAGCGCAACGGCGCGCTGCCGCTCGCGCACCTGGCGCCCGGCGCCGCCTGACGCGGTGGCCGGGCCGGCGGCGAGGCGCCGCCGCGGACAGGGCCGGATCAGGCCGCTTCGGGTCGTGCGTCGGCGTTCAGCAGGTCGACGTATGCGACCGCGACGAGATCCTCCTGCGCCACGCCGAGCTTCGCGAACACGTCATGGGCCTCGGCTTCGCCGCCGGCTTCGTCGTCGTCGGGGCCGAGCACCACTTCCAGTTCGATGAAGTCGCCGAGGCCGTCGACGCGGTCGAGGTGGATCCGCGTGCGGCCGACGAGGTAGACGTGCCGTTCCTTCGTCACGATTCCGCGCGTGGTGAGCGCGGTCGCGAGCAGCGAGTGCATCGCGTCCGGGTTCGTCACCGGGCTGCGCGTGTAGTACGACGCCTTCGGGCCGTCACGGTCGTCGCGCTGGTAGAAGATCAGTTCGGCCGGCGTGCCGTCCTCGAAGCGGCGCAGCTTCAGCCGGCCGCGCGGCACGTCGTAGAAGAAATCCTGCTGGCGGTAGAAGAGCGGTGCTTCGGCGGCGAGCTTGGCCGCCTGTTCGCGCAGCCGGTCGAATTCACGGGCGCGGGCTTTGATCTCGATGTTGCGGGCCATGCGGGTCTCCTTCAATCAGGGGTCTCGCGGTGTGCGAAGGCACAATCTAGCAAAAAGCCTGCGATGGTGGCGTGACGGGAAGGCGGGACGCGGCGACGCGTCGCGGGGGCGGCGATTCGCGCCCGTTCGCGATAACGCCCGTCATGTACGGGCGCCGATCGGGCACCTGATGCGCGTCGGACGCCGAAGTCCGACGCCCGGTGCCCGGTGCGCGATCGGCCGCACCGGCATCAGCGGCGCTCATATCGCCCATTGGGTCTCGATCAGCCGCAGGGCGGCCGCGATCGCCGGTTCGGCGCGCCGCTCGGCGAGCGTCACGAAAGTCAGTTCGGTCGGCACCGTCACGCGTTCGACGATCGTCAGCGCATGCACGTGCGCTTCGGCCAGCGCGGTCGAGTCGCGCGCGAGCGTCAACCCGATCCCCGATTTCACGAGATCGAGCATCGATTGCTCCTGGTCGACCTCGGCGACCTTCACCGGCTGCGCGCCGGCCGCCGCGAACAGCCGTGACAGCAGCCGGTGATGGGCGGACGCCGGCGGCGTCCAGATCCACGGCAGCGCGGCGAGCGCGCGCCAGTCGTGCGCGCGCTGCACGCGCTCCTTCCAGCCGGCCGGCGCGAGCACGCGGTACTGGAAACGCGTGAGCGTGACCGTGTGGAACAGCGCGTCGTCGCGCGGATCGTCCTCGCCGGGCCGGCCGATGTAATAGCCGACGTCGAGCGCCTGCGCGCGCACCTGTTCGAGCACCCAGCCGGACATCCCGTGCCGCAACGCGGTTTCTATCTGCGGATGGGTTTCGACCAGCGCGCGCAGGAAGCCGCCGAGCCGCAGGAAGCCGGGATCGAGGATCGTGCCGATCCGCAGCCGGCCGCGCACTTCGTGGCGCAGCGCAGCAGCGGCGCGCTGCACGTCCGCGGCCGCGGCCAGCGCGCGCTCCGCATGCGGCAGCAGCGTCTGGCCGTCGCGCGTCAGCGCCAGCCCGCGCGACGTGCGCGTGAACAGCGTGACGCCGAGCGTTTCCTGCAGATGCTTGATCTGCAGGCTGACGGCCGGCTGCGTCAGGTGCAACTGCACGGCGGCGCGCGTCAGGTTGCCTTCGCGGGCGACCGTCGCGAACGCACGGAGCAGGGTGAGATCCATCGTCGTGATATGAGCGCAGCTTATAACGCGATTCAGCATAACTCATTGGATCGGCGGCGGGCGGCCGGAGTACGCTTCATCGACCGCATCGACCGCATCGACCGCATCGACCGCATCGACCGCATCGACCGCATCGCCCGCGACGCACTATGCTGAAAACGACGCGCGGAATCGCATGCGCGATACACAACAATCCATGGAGACACTCGTGAGTACTCAACGCACGCTCGAGGGCGAATTCGATTACGTGATCGTCGGCGCGGGCACCGCGGGCTGCGTGCTTGCCAACCGCCTGACCGAGGATCCCGAGATCCGCGTGCTGCTGCTCGAAGCCGGCGGCAAGGACGACTATCACTGGATCCACATCCCGGTCGGCTATTTGTATTGCATCGGCAATCCGCGCACCGACTGGCTGTACAAGACGCAGCCCGAGGCGGCGCTCAACGGCCGCGCGTTGTCGTATCCGCGCGGCCGCGTGCTTGGCGGCTGCTCGTCGATCAACGGGATGATCTACATGCGCGGCCAGAGTGAGGATTACGACAGCTGGGCGCAGGAAACCGGCGACGCCGGCTGGTCGTGGGACAGCGTGCTGCCCATCTTCAAGCGCAGCGAAGACCACCACGCGGGCGCGAGCGATGCGCACGGCGCGGGCGGCTACTGGCGCGTCGAGAAGCAGCGGCTGCGCTGGGAGATCCTCGAATCGTTCGCGCAGGCCGCGCAGCAGACGGGCATCCCGGCGACCGACGATTTCAACCGCGGCGACAACACCGGGGTCGGCTATTTCGAAGTGAACCAGAAGCGCGGCGTGCGCTGGAATACGTCGAAGGCGTTCCTGCGGCCCGCGATGGCACGCCCGAACCTGACCGTGATCACCGGCGCGCAAGCGCAGCGTGTGATCTTCGACGGGCGGCGCGCGGTCGGTGTCGAGTATCGCGGCGGCGGCACCGACTACGTCGCGCGCGCGCGCGCCGAAGTGCTGCTCACCGCCGGTGCGGTGAATTCGCCGCAGCTGCTCGAACTGTCGGGCATCGGCGCGGGCACACGGTTGCAGGCGCTCGGCATCGGCGTCGTGCAGGATCTGCCGGGTGTCGGCGAGAACCTGCAGGATCACCTGCAGTTGCGGATGGCATTTCGCGTCGAAGGCGTCCGCACGCTGAACACGCTGTCCGCGCACTGGTGGGGCAAGCTGATGATCGGCGCCGAATATGCACTGCTGCAGCGCGGGCCGATGTCGATGGCGCCTTCGCAGCTCGGCGCGTTCGCGAAGTCTGATCCGGACGATCCCGCGCTCACGCGCCCCGATCTCGAATACCACGTGCAACCGCTGTCGCTGGAGCGTTTCGGCGAGCCGCTGCACGGCTTCAACGCCTTTACGGCGTCCGTCTGCCATCTGCGGCCCAGCTCGCGCGGCAGCGTGCATATCGCAAGCCCCGATGCGGGCGCGGCGCCGTCGATCGCACCGAACTATCTGTCGACCGACCACGATCGTCATGTCGCGGCGAATGCGTTGCGCCTCACGCGCCGGATCGCGTCCGCGCCGGCGCTTGCGCGCTACCGTCCGGAGGAGATACTTCCGGGCACGCGGTACCAGACCGAAGCGGAACTGATCGAAGCGGCGGGTGCGGTCGGCACGACGATCTTCCATCCCGTGGGGACGTGCCGGATGGGGCGTGCAGACGACGAGCGTGCCGTCGTCGACAGCCGGCTGCGTGTGCGCGGCATCGCGGGGCTGCGGATCGTCGATGCATCGGTGATGCCGTTCATCACGTCGGGCAACACGAATTCGCCGACGCTGATGGTCGCCGAGCGTGCGAGCGACATGATCCGCGCCGATCGACGTGCTGCGCATGACGCGACACAGGTGCGAACGGAAGCGGTGATGACGGCTGCATGACGCCACGCTGACACGCGCGACAGCGGGCCGTCATCCCGCTGCCCGCTGATTCGCTATGCGAAACAAGCCGGTGCATGCGGATCGCAGCGGATCGACGACACGCATGGCGATCGCGCCGCATGCCACGCATTGCTCGCAATCTTCCTGTTGCGTGACGACATGACGCGCAGCGTAACGTGCCTGTGTTTTCGCAGGCACGCGGCGTGCGATCGGACGACCGTCGATGATGCACGTGTCAAAAAAAACGCGTCGAAATACGCGCTCAGCCGCGTCCTATATGGCGGCCAGCCCTATAAGTGCAAATCCCGATGATTGCACTGCACCAACGGCGCGACAATGTTGCGCAGTGTGCATACGCGTCGGCGCGGGAGACCACCCTCGAGGCGTAATACGGCGCCCCGGGGGCAGCCCGCTGATCCGCGGTTCTGTTCGCGGTCGCTTGCGCGAATCTTCCCGGTGCTTCGCCTGACTTCGTACGGAAGGGAACATGATTCTCGGCGACACGATTCTCGAAACACGCGGACTGACGAAGGAATTCAGGGGCTTCACCGCCGTGAACGGCGTCAACCTGCGTGTGCGCCGCGGTGCGATCCATGCGTTGATCGGACCGAACGGCGCGGGCAAGACCACCTGCTTCAACCTGCTCACCAAGTTCCTGACACCGACGGCCGGCCAGATCGTCTTCAACGGGATCGACATCACCGACGAGCGGCCCGCGCAGGTCGCGCGTCGCGGCATCATCCGTTCCTTCCAGATCTCGGCGGTATTCCCGCACCTGACCGCATTGCAGAACGTGCGCATCGGCCTGCAGCGCGCGCTCGGCACCGAATTCCACTTCTGGCGCAGTGAGCGCACGTTGCGGCGCCTCGACGATCGCGCGATGGACCTGCTCACGCAGGTCGGCCTCACCGATTTCGCGCACGTGCCGACGGTCGAGCTCGCGTACGGCCGCAAGCGCGCGCTCGAGATCGCGACGACGCTCGCGATGGAACCCGAGCTGATGCTGCTCGACGAGCCCACCCAAGGGATGGGCCACGAGGACGTCGACCGCGTGACCGCGCTGATCAAGAAAGTCGCGAGCGGCCGCACGATCCTGATGGTCGAGCACAACATGAACGTGATCGCGGGCATCTCCGACACGATCACCGTCCTGCAGCGCGGCGAGGTGCTGGCCGAAGGATCGTATGCGGAAGTGTCGAAGAATCCGCTGGTGATCGAGGCCTACATGGGCAGCGCCGATGCGGCACTCGCGGGGGCGCACGCATGAAGCACAGCGAACGGGAGGAACGCGAATTGAGCGGCGTCGAAAGCGGCACGCCCGCGCTGGAGATCACGGGCCTCGAGGCCTGGTACGGGGAATCCCACATATTGCACGGTGTCGACCTGAGCGTTCATCGTGGCGAGGTCGTCACGCTGCTCGGCCGCAACGGTGCGGGCCGCACCACGACGCTGCGCGCGATCATGGGCCTCACCGGCCGGCGCAGCGGCTCGATCAAGGTCGCGGGCAACGAGACGATCGGCCTCGCGACGCATCGCATCGCGCATTTCGGCGTCGGCTATTGCCCGGAGGAGCGCGGGATCTTCTCGAGCCTGTCGTGCGAGGAGAACCTGATGCTGCCGCCGCCGATCGGCGCGCGCGAGCACGCGATGTCGCTCGACGAGATCTACGCGATGTTCCCGAACCTCGCGTCGCGCCGGCAGAGCCAGGGCACGCGGCTGTCCGGCGGCGAGCAGCAGATGCTCGCGGTGGCGCGGATCCTGCGCACCGGCGCGAACCTGCTGCTGCTCGACGAGATTTCCGAAGGCCTCGCGCCGGTGATCGTGCAGGCGCTGGCGCGAATGATCGTCGCGCTGAAGGCGCGCGGCTATACGGTCGTGATGGTCGAACAGAATTTCCGCTTCGCCGCGCCGCTCGCCGACCGCTTCTACGTGATGGAACATGGCCGCATCGTCGAGCATTTCCGCTCATCCGAACTGGAAGGCAAGATGCCGATCCTTCACGACCTGCTCGGGGTGTGACGCCGCCCCGTTTCCCTTGCCGCTAGCCGTGGCGGCCTTCGAACAACCACAACGCATCAGAAGAACAGGAGACGTCAATGAAAATGAAGACCCTCGCACACGCGTGTCTCGCGGTCGCGACCGCAGCGTTCACCGCCGGCGCCGCACACGCCGCGGATAGCGTGAAGATCGGTTTCGTCACCGACATGTCGGGGCTTTACGCGGACATCGACGGGCAGGGCGGCCTCGAGGCGATCCGCATGGCCGTCGCCGATTTCGGCGGCAAGGTGCTCGGCAAGCCGATCGAGGTCGTCTATGCCGACCACCAGAACAAGGCGGACATCGCCGCATCGAAGGCGCGCGAGTGGATGGACCGCGGCGGGCTGGACCTGCTGGTCGGCGGCACGAACTCCGCGACGGCGCTGTCGATGAACCAGGTCGCGGCCGAGAAGAAGAAGGTCTACATCAACATCGGCGCGGGCGCCGACACATTGACCAATGAGCAGTGCACGCCGTACACGGTCCACTACGCATACGACACGATGGCGCTCGCGAAGGGCACCGGGTCGGCCGTGGTGAAGCAGGGCGGCAAGAGCTGGTTCTTCCTGACCGCCGACTACGCATTCGGCAAGGCGCTCGAGAAGAATACGTCGGACGTCGTGAAGGCGAACGGCGGCCAGGTGCTGGGCGCGGTGCGGCATCCGCTGTCGGCGTCGGACTTCTCGTCGTTCCTGCTGCAGGCGCAGTCGTCGAAGGCGCAGATCCTCGGCCTCGCGAACGCGGGCGGCGACACGATCAACTCGATCAAGGCCGCGAAGGAATTCGGCATCACGAAGTCGATGAAGATCGCCGCGCTGCTGATGTTCATCGACGACGTGCACAGCCTCGGCCTCGAGACGACGCAGGGCCTCGTGCTGACCGACAGCTGGTACTGGAACCGCGACGCGGCGTCGCGCCAGTGGGCGCAGCGCTATTTCGGCAAGATGAAGAAGATGCCGTCGAGCCTGCAGGCGGCCGACTACTCGTCGGTGACGACCTACCTGAAGGCCGTGCAGGCGGCCGGCACGACCGACTCCGACAAGGTGATGGCCGAGCTGAAGAAGATGAAGATCAACGACTTCTACGCGAAGGGCTTCATTCGCCAGGACGGCAGCATGATTCACGACATGTACCTGATGGAAGTGAAGAAGCCGTCGGAATCGAAGGAGCCGTGGGACTACTACAAGGTGCTCGCGACGATTCCGGGCGACCAGGCATTCGGCACCAAGCAGGAATCGCGCTGCGCGCTGTGGAAGTAAGCGCGACATAGCGCCGCGTGGCGGCGGCCGCAGCGATGTGCCCGCTGCACCGCCCGCGCGCGCGGCGGCTTGAACGTTGCGCACGCAACGAAACTCATACTGACGGCTAAGTCGATGGAAATCTTTGGCATTCCGTTGCCGGCGATGCTGAGCCAGTTGCTGCTCGGGCTCGTCAACGGCTCGTTCTACGCGATCCTGAGCCTCGGGCTCGCGGTGATCTTCGGGCTGCTCAACGTGATCAACTTCGCGCACGGCGCGCTGTTCATGCTGGGCGCGATGCTCGCGTGGATGGGGCTGTCGTACTTCGCGTTGCCGTATTGGGCGATGCTCGTGCTCGCGCCGCTGATCGTCGGTGCGTTCGGGATCCTGATCGAGCGTTCGATGCTGCGCTGGCTGTACAAGCTCGATCACCTGTACGGGCTGCTGCTCACGTTCGGCCTCACGCTCGTCGTCGAAGGCGTGTTCCGCTCGATCTACGGGTCGTCCGGCCAGCCGTACGACGTGCCGTCGCAGCTGTCCGGCGCGACCAATCTCGGCTTCATGTTCCTGCCGAACTACCGCGCGTGGGTGGTCGTCGCGTCGCTCGCGGTGTGTCTCGCGACCTGGTTCGTGATCGAGAAGACGCGCCTGGGCGCCTATCTGCGCGCCGGCACCGAGAACCCGAAGCTCGTCGAGGCGTTCGGCGTGAACGTGCCGATGATGATCACGCTGACCTACGGTTTCGGTGTGGCGCTCGCGGCGTTCGCGGGCGTGCTCGCGGCGCCGGTGATCCAGGTGTCGCCGCTGATGGGCCAGCCGATGATCATCACCGTGTTCGCGGTGGTCGTGATCGGCGGGATGGGCTCGATCCTCGGCTCCATCATCACGGGGCTGCTGCTCGGCGTGATCGAAGGCTTCACGCGCGTGTTCTATCCGGAAGCATCGGCCACGGTCGTGTTCGTGATCATGGCGATCGTGCTGCTGATTCGCCCGGCGGGCCTGTTCGGCAAGGAAAAATGATGCAGAGAAAAGTGCTCTACGGCGTGCTGCTCGCGGCATTGCTCGCCGCGCCGTTCATCGGCGCCTATCCGGTGTTCGTGATGAAGGTGCTCACGTTTGCGCTGTTCGCGGCCGCGTTCAACCTGCTGATCGGCTATACGGGGCTGCTGTCGTTCGGCCACGCGATGTTTCTCGCGACCGCCGGCTATGTGACCGGCTATGCGATCCAGACGCTCGGCTTCACGCCGGAGCTCGGCGTGCTCGCGGGCACGTTCGCCGCGACGCTGCTCGGGCTCGTGGTCGGCCTGTTCGCGATCCGCCGGCAGGGCATCTACTTCGCGATGATCACGCTCGCGTTCGCCCAGATGATCTACTTCATCTACCTGCAGGCGCCGTTCACGCACGGCGAGGACGGCCTGCAGGGCGTGCCGCGCGGGCATCTGTTCGGGCTCGTCGACCTGTCGAACGACGTCGCGCTCTACTACGTCGTGCTCGCGGTGATCGTCGCGGCGTGCGCGTTCATCGTGCGGATCGTGCACTCGCCGTTCGGCCAGGTGCTCGTCGCGATCAAGGAGAACGAGGCGCGCGCGATCTCGCTCGGCTACGACACCGACCGCTTCAAGCTGCTCGCGTTCATCCTGTCGGCCGGGCTCGCGGGGCTGGCCGGTTCGCTGAAGGTGCTGGTGCTCGGTTTCGAGACGCTGTCGGACGCGTACTGGACGATGTCGGGCCTCGTCGTGCTGATGACGCTCGTCGGCGGGATGGGCACGCTGTTCGGGCCGCTGCTCGGCGCGGCGCTGATCGTCGCGCTGGAGGACCGGCTCGGCGACATCGGCGAATGGCTAGCATCGGCAACCGGCATCGCCTGGTTCCACTCGCTTGGCGAATCGGCGACGATCGTCACGGGGCTGATCTTCATCGCATGCGTGCTTGCGTTCAGGCGCGGGATCGTCGGCGAGATGGTCGCGCGGGTCAAGACGCTCAGGCCATCCTGATTGCATCGCCGAGGCCGTTGCGGCGCGTTGATGCGAAGCACCATCCGGCGCGGCCGGGAAGGGCGTCTTGGCGGCCTCGGGCCGGTGCCGTGCGGTCGGGCTGGTGCCCCATTTTCGTGCGGCGATGCACCATAGGGGTAAATGCTAAGTTGTCGCAGGGTGAAAGCTCCTTTAATCTTCGTTTCAGTTCTGATGCACCGCGAAACGAATTTGCAGGTGGAGAACGAGGAGACAATCGAGGCACAAAGTGCCCGGACCCCAAAGCGCTGTTGGACGGAATCCAACAGCGCTTTTTCATTTGGTGCGCGAATTTCCGTTGCTGGTGCAGGGGAGTGGCGCTGCATTCTGCCCCACCTCGCTCGCGCCTCATCCCGTCTCCCCGTTTTCATCCGTTTCTGCCGGTCGATCGCCGCCGGCGCGCAGCCGCGTGCATTGCCGTCCGGGCTTACCCGGTTGGCGTGCGCAAAAAGCGTCCGTTACACTCAGCTTTCGCCGACCGTGCGGTCGGGAAAACGGTCGGCAGTTCTCCTACAAGCAAAATGCAGAAGAGGGAGTGCGGTTGGATGAGACGCGCGGGACGATGGATCGGGGTGCGAGGGGCGGCTGGCGCCGCTCGTTCAGGGGCGGGAGTGCACGGGTATGCCCTGGCGTTCACGAGCCGTCCTGCGGCCGGCATGCGCGTTCCGGCGCGATTTGCCGGCACGACTGTCTCTGCGGCCGTTGCATTCGCATCCGACGTGTCGTTCGCGTTCGCATGAACGGCCGATTTTTCGATCCTGCACCGCCCGCTTGTGGAGCCGAACCCGGCCCGGCCGATGATCGTTGCGTCCGCATCGATCACGTCTCGCGCAACGTCGCGTTTCTCCGTTTTGTTCATCCTGACGACACTGCTGCCGCGCATCGTGGCGGTCGCACGACCGCTTCGGCACACGCCGCGGCGCGCGCGTGGTATCGCCGGGGCTTGATGGCGATGCCGGCGTTTCACGGGAAAACGAGCGTAGGCGCGGCACGGCGAGATAGTTAAATTATTAACTTGTTTGAGGACCGGGAGCCGCCCGAGCGACCCGCGGATTTTTCGAGCTGCGTTTGGAGACAACGTAAATGAAGATGAATCGATGGATGGAGGTTCTGCTTGCCGCGGGCCTCGTGTGCGCGGCCGCCACGGCGTCGGCGCAGGTGAAGATCGGTGTGACGCTGTCGGCCACCGGGCCGGCCGCATCGCTCGGGATTCCGGAAAAGAACACGATCGCGCTGCTGCCGAAGGAAATCGCGGGCAAGAGCGTCCAGTACATCGTGCTCGACGATGCGTCCGACACGAGCCGCGCGGTGCAGAACGTGCGCAAGCTGATCGACGAGGATCACGTCGACGCGATCATCGGTTCGTCCGTCACGCCGAACTCGCTCGCGATGCTCGATCCGATATCGCAGGGCAAGACGCCGACGATCTCGCTCGCGGCGAGCGCGCAGATCATCTCGCCGATGGACGCGAAGCGCGCATGGATGTTCAAGGTGCCGCAGAACGACCAGCTGATGGCCGATGCGATCGCCGGCTACATGGCGAAGCACGGCGTGAAGACGGTCGGCTTCATCGGCTTCGCCGATGCGTACGGCGACAGCTGGTACAAGACGTTCAGCGCGGCGGCCGAGAAGAACGGGCTGAAGCTCGTGTCGAACGAGCGCTACAACCGCACCGACGCGTCGGTGATGGGGCAGGTGCTGAAGCTGATGGGCTCGAATCCCGACGCGATGCTCATCGCCGGGTCCGGCACGCCGGCCGCGCTGCCCGCCAAGACGCTGAAGGAGCGTGGCTACAAGGGCAAGGTGTATCAGACGCACGGCGTCGCGAACAACGACTTCCTGCGCGTATGCGGCAAGGATTGCGAAGGCGAGATCCTGCCGGCCGGCCCGGTGCTCGTGACCGACCAGCTGCCCGATTCGAACCCGGTGAAGAAGCCGGCGCTCGGCTACAAGGCCGCGTACGAGAAGGCGTACGGCGCAGGTTCGCTGTCGACCTTCGGCGGCCATGCATGGGATGCGGGGCTGTTGCTGCAGCGTGCGATTCCCGAGGCGCTGAAGAAGGGCCAGCCGGGCACCGAGGCGTTCCGCGAGGCGCTGCGCGCGTCGCTCGAGAGCGTGAAGGACCTGCCCGTGTCGCACGGCGTGATCAACACGACACCGAGCGATCACAACGGCTTCGACACGCGTGCGCGCGTGATGGTGCAGATCGTCGACGGCAAGTGGAAGCTGCAGGCCGAGTAAGCACCACGTGAAACCGGCGTGCACGGCGCCAACAGCCCCGTGCGCGCCGACGGCAGCGGAGCGGGCCTGACGGGCCGCTCCCGCGCCTCATGGAGTCGCCGGGGCCCGCCGCGTGTCGCCCGACGCGTCGATCATGCCGTTCGTGCGCCGCGGCCATTCCTGTCTTTCGTTTCTCCGCAGCATTCTCGATACACGATACGTATGGATCTCTCGATTGCGGCGATCCTCGCGCAAGACGGCATCACGACCGGCGCCATTTATGCATTGCTGTCGCTGGCGCTGGTGTTGGTGTTTTCCGTCACGCGGGTGATCTTCATTCCCCAGGGCGAATTCGTCGCCTACGGTGCGCTCACGCTTGCAGCGTTGCAGGCGCAGAAATTCCCCGCCACCTGCTGGCTGCTGTTCGTGATGGGCATCGCGTGCTTCCTGCTGGAAGTCGGCGGCCTGATCCGCCATCGCGAACGCCGCCATCAGCTCGGCCGCACGCTCGCAACGCTCGGCAGCCGTTACGTGCTGCTGCCGCTCGCTGTGTTCGCGATCACGCGCAGCTTCGCCGCGCAGCCGATGCCGATGCTTGCGCAAATCGCGCTGACGCTCGCGATCGTCGTGCCGATGGGGCCGTTCGTCTACCGGCTCGTTTATCAGCCGATCGCCGAAGGCACGACGCTGCTGCTGCTGATCGTGTCCGTCGCCGTCCATTTCGCGATGGTCGGCCTCGGGCTCGTGATGTTCGGGGCGGAAGGCTCGCGCACCAACGGCTTCGCGGATGCGTCGCTGTCAGTCGGCAGCATGACGGTGTCGGTGCAGAGCATCCTCGTGGTCGTGACCGCGCTGGTGCTGATCGGTGCGCTCTACGTGTACTTCGGCCGCACGATCGCCGGCAAGGCGCTGCGTGCGACATCGGTGAACCGTCTCGGCGCGCGGCTCGTCGGCATCGGCACGACCGAAGCCGGGCGGCTCGCGTTCACGCTGGCGGCCGGGCTCGGTGTGCTGTCCGGCATCCTCGTCGGTCCGCTGACGACGATCTATTACGACTCCGGCTTCCTGATCGGCCTGAAGGGTTTTGTCGGCGCGATCATCGGCGGGCTGGTCAGCTACCCGCTCGCGGCCGCCGGCTCGCTGCTGGTCGGCGTGCTCGAATCGTATTCGTCGTTCTGGGCGAGCGCGTACAAGGAAGTGATCGTGTTCACGCTGATCATCCCGGTGCTGCTGTGGCGCAGTTTCGCGACACCGCACACGGAAGAGGAAGAGGAGTGACGCGATGAAGACGATGGTACGCAACAAGACCTTCTGGGTGTTCCTCGTGGCGCTGTTCGCGCTGCCGGTGCTGCCCGGCGCGCTGCAGGTACCCGAATACTGGATCACGCTGCTGAACTACATCGGCCTCTACGCGATCGTCGCGATCGGACTCGTGCTGCTGACGGGCGTTGGCGGGATGACGAGCTTCGGGCAGGCCGCATTCGTCGGCATCGGCGCATATGCGACCGCATTCCTGACGACGCGCTACGGCGTGTCGCCGTGGCTCGCGCTGATCGTCGGCGTCGTGCTGACGGCGCTCGTCGCGCTCGTGCTCGGCGCGGTCACGATGCGCCTGTCCGGGCACTTCCTGCCGCTCGGCACGATCGCGTGGGGCCTCGCGCTGTTCTACCTGTTCGGCAACCTCGAACTGCTCGGCAAGTACGACGGGATCAACGGGATTCCGGCACTGAACCTGTTCGGCATCGAGCTGGGAAGCGGCCGAAGCCTGTACTTCCTGATCTGGGCCGTCGTGCTGGCCGCGATCGTGTCGGTGCAGAACCTGCTCAACAGCCGGCCGGGCCGCGCGATCCGCGCATTGCGCGGGGGTGGCGTGATGGCCGAGGCGATGGGCGTGAACACCGCATGGATGCGCGTCGTGATCTTCGTCTACGCGGCAGTGCTCGCGGCGGTATCGGGCTTCCTGTACGCGCACCTGCAGCGCGCGGTGAACCCGACCCCGTTCGGCCTGAACCACGGGATCGAATTCCTGTTCATGGCCGTGGTCGGCGGCGTGTCGCATGTGTGGGGCGCGGTGCTCGGTGCGGCGATCCTGACGGTGCTGCAGGACTATCTGCAGACGCTGCTGCCGAAGCTGCTCGGCTCGGAGGGCAACTTCGAGATCATCGTGTTCGGCGTGCTGATGGTGCTCCTGCTGCAGTACGCACGCCAGGGCGTGTGGCCGTTCGTCGCGAAGCTGTTTCCGCGCGGGCCGCGCGCACATGTGCCCGACCATGCCGATCCGTTGCCGCAGCGCGCGAAGCCGGTGGCGGGCGAGCCGCTGCTCGTCGTCGATAACGCGCGCAAGCAGTTCGGCGGCCTGGTGGCCGTCAACGACGTCAGCTTCGACGTGAAAGCGGGGCAGATCATCGGCCTGATCGGCCCGAATGGCGCCGGCAAGTCGACCACGTTCAACCTCGTGACCGGCGTGCTGCAGCCGACCGGCGGCACGATCACGTTCCGCGGCGAGCGGATTAACGGACTCACGTCGCGCCAGATCGTCCGGCGGGGGATCGGTCGTACGTTCCAGCACGTGAAGCTGCTGCCGACGATGACGGTGCTCGAGAACGTCGCGATCGGCGCGCACCTGCGCGGCCATACGGGCGTGTGGCGCAGCATCGCGCGGCTCAATGCGCACGAGGAAGCGCAGCTGCTGGCCGAGGCGGCACGCCAGATCCGCCGCGTCGGGCTGGAGAGGCACATGTACGACGAAGCGGGCAGCCTCGCGCTCGGCCAGCAGCGGATTCTCGAAATCGCGCGCGCGCTGTGCTGCGATCCGACGCTGCTGCTCCTCGACGAGCCGGCCGCCGGGCTGCGCTACCAGGAGAAGCAGCAGCTCGCCCACTTGCTGCGGCGCCTGAAGGCGGAAGGGATGAGCGTGTTGCTCGTGGAACATGACATGGATTTCGTGATGAACCTCACCGACCGGCTGGTGGTGATGGAATTCGGTACACGGATCGCGGAAGGACTGCCGCAGGACGTGCAGCAGGATCCGGCGGTGCTCGAAGCATATCTGGGCGGGGTGGAGTGATGACGGATACGACGATGCCAATTCTCGACGTGCGCGGCGTGGCGGTGCGTTACGGGAAGGTAGAGGCGCTGCACGGCGCGGCGATCAAGGTCGGCGCCGGGCAGATCGTCAGCGTGATCGGCCCGAACGGGGCCGGCAAGTCGACACTACTGAACGCAATCATGGGCGCGCTGCCGGTGACTGGGCATGCGTCAGGCGCAGTTGTGTACCGCGGCAAGGACGTGAGCGCACTGCCGGTCGAGCAGCGTGTCGCGCGTGGAATGTGCCTCGTGCCTGAAAAGCGCGAGCTGTTCAGCACGATGACGGTCGAGGATAACCTCGTGCTGGGCGCGTATCGCCGCAAGCTCGCAGGCGAGTCGAACTTCCTCGATCAGCTCGATCATGTGTTTGCGCTGTTTCCGCGGCTCAGGGAGCGGCGCAAGCAGGCAGCCGGCACGCTGTCGGGTGGTGAGCGGCAGATGCTCGCGGTGGGGCGCGCGCTGATGGGCAAGCCCGACTTGCTGATGCTCGACGAGCCCAGCCTCGGATTGGCGCCGCTGATCGTGAAGGAGATTTTTCATATCATCAGCGCGTTGCGCGGCACTGGCGTCGCGACGCTGCTGATTGAGCAAAACGCTCGGGCTGCGCTGCAGATCTCGGACTACGGCTATGTTCTGGAGACGGGGGAGTTTGCGCTGGAAGGGCCGGCGGCCGAGCTGGCGCAAAATCCGCGCGTGATCGAAACATATCTGGGGTTGGTGAAGAAGACGGCTTGATGGATGGAGTCGTCGGCGGGAAACGGGCGGCGTGTTTCACGTGAAACACGCCGCGTTTGTTTTCTGGAAGAGGGCGATGCGTCGGTGAATCGGGCGTGGGGATAAGTGCCGGAGCAACAAGTGGAAGTCCTGTGACGAGTGGGGCCTCAACACGTCGGGTTGCACAGGGTAGTGAGCGCTGTACGCGCGACCGTGTTCTATCTCCGCAAGCCAAGCGGCACAGGGGATAAGTGCAGGACGGTCGATCCGAAATGCTGTGATGGCGTGGCGACGGCGGGTTTCGTAAAACCACTGCCGGGTGCGCGATTTTGCACAGCCTGACGATGTGCGCTGAGGCGGCGGCAGCGCCGCCGACGCGGGCCGCACGGCACAGCTCGGCCGATCGGGCGAAAAAAGCGATCAAATGAACCGGCCCTACCATTCGGACGGTCTTCGGGTGAAAAGCGAACCCGCTATAATTCGGCCCATACATTTCTCAGATAGGTTCGTGTGCAGTCCTGCGCACGGAATCCACCATGCTTTTTCCCACAGAATTTGACGTCATCGTCGTCGGCGGCGGGCACGCCGGCACGGAAGCCGCGCTGGCATCGGCCCGTATGGGTGCGAAGACGCTGCTGCTGACCCATAACATCGAGACGCTCGGCCAGATGAGCTGCAATCCGTCGATCGGCGGCATTGGCAAGGGCCATCTGGTCAAGGAAGTCGATGCGCTCGGCGGCGCGATGGCCGCCGCGACGGACGAGAGTGGTATTCAGTTCCGGATCCTCAATTCGTCGAAGGGCCCGGCCGTGCGCGCGACGCGTGCGCAGGCTGACCGCATCCTGTACAAGGCTGCAATCCGCCATCGGCTCGAGAACCAGCCGAACCTGTGGCTGTTCCAGCAGGCTGTCGACGACCTGATGGTCGAAGGCGACCGCGTGGTCGGCGCCGTGACGCAGATCGGCATCCGCTTCCGCGCACGTGCGGTCGTGCTGACGGCCGGTACGTTCCTTGACGGCAAGATTCACGTCGGCCTGAACAACTACACGGGCGGTCGCGCGGGCGATCCGGCGGCCGTGTCGCTGTCGGCTCGCCTGAAGGAGCTGAAGCTGCCGCAGGGCCGCCTGAAGACCGGTACGCCGCCGCGTATCGATGGCCGCTCGATCGACTTTTCGAAGCTGGACGAGCAGCCGGGCGACCTCGATCCGATCCCCGTATTCTCGTTTCTGGGCCGTGCGGAGCAACATCCGCAGCAGCTGCCGTGCTGGGTGACGCACACGAACGAGCGCACCCACGACATCATTCGCGGCGGCCTCGACCGTTCGCCCATGTATACAGGCGTGATCGAAGGTGTCGGCCCGCGTTATTGCCCGTCGATCGAGGACAAGATCCACCGATTCGCATCGAAGGAATCGCACCAGATCTTCCTTGAGCCGGAAGGGCTGACGACCAACGAGTTCTATCCGAACGGGATTTCGACGAGCCTGCCGTTCGACGTGCAGCTCGAGCTCGTGCACTCGATGCGCGGCCTCGAGAACGCGCACATCCTGCGCCCCGGCTACGCGATCGAATATGACTACTTCGACCCGCGCGCGCTGAAGGCGTCGCTCGAGACGAAGGCGATCAACGGGCTGTTTTTTGCGGGCCAGATCAACGGCACGACCGGCTACGAAGAAGCAGCCGCACAAGGGCTGCTGGCCGGCCTGAATGCGGGCCGCTACGTGCAGGAGAAGGACGCATGGTGCCCGCGTCGCGACCAGGCCTATCTTGGCGTGCTGGTCGACGACCTCGTCACGCGGGGCGTGGCCGAGCCGTACCGGATGTTCACGAGTCGTGCCGAGTACCGTCTGAGCCTGCGTGAAGACAACGCGGACATGCGCCTGACCGAGATCGGCCGCGAGCTGGGCCTCGTCGACGACGTGCGCTGGGATGCGTTCAGCCGGAAGCGCGATGCTGTTTCACGTGAAACCGAACGACTGAAGTCGACATGGGTTACGCCGAAGACGCTGCCGCCGGAAGAGGCGACTGCGTTGCTCGGCAAGGCGATCGATCACGAGTACAGCCTCGCCGAACTGCTGCGCCGCCCCGGTATCAGCTACGACGGTGTTTGCGGCCTGAAGGGCGGTGAATGTGCGCCTGCAGAGCCGCTGGCCGACGATCCTGTGCTGCTCGAGCAGATCAAGGAGCAGGTCGAGATTGGCATCAAATATCAGGGCTATATCGAGCGGCAGGCCAGCGAGATCGAGCGCAACGATGCGAATGAGAACACACGCCTGCCGGACGGTATCGACTACCGCGAGGTGCGTGGTCTGTCGTTCGAAGTGAGCCAGAAGCTGAACGAGTTCCGCCCGGAAACGATCGGCCAGGCATCGCGGATCTCGGGCGTCACGCCGGCTGCGATCTCGCTGTTGATGGTGCACTTGAAGCGCCGCGGCCTCGGCCGTCGTAACGGCGCCGCCGCGGAAGTGACGGAACAGGGGGATGGCACCGTCCCGACGCAACAATGACGGCGCGTCGCGCGCCGGCGGTTAATCGGGACGTACTCGAACAGATGCTCGTCGACGGCACGGCCGCGCTCGACATCACGTTGACGGATGCACAACGCAACCAGCTGCTCGACTATGTCGCGCTGCTCGGCAAGTGGAACGCGGTCTACAACCTGACCGCGATCCGCGACCCGAAGCAGATGCTGATCCAGCACATTCTCGATTCGCTCTCCATCGTTCCGCATCTGCGCGACCGTGCATCGGCGCGCGTGCTCGACGTGGGTTCGGGCGGTGGATTGCCCGGTATCGTGCTGGCGATCGTCCAGCCGGACTGGCAGGTCACGCTGAACGATATCGTGCAGAAGAAGTCTGCATTCCAGACGCAGATGCGCGCCGAGCTGAAGCTCGCGAACCTGTCTGTCGTCACCGGGCGTGTCGAATCGCTGCAGCCGGGTGTCGAAGTGCCGGAAAAATTCGACATGATCGTATCCCGCGCTTTCGCGGATCTATCCGACTTCGTTAAACTTGCTCGACATCTCGTCGCGCCCGGCGGATCGATCTGGGCAATGAAGGGTGTCCACCCGGACGACGAAATTGCACGGTTGCCGGAAGGCAGCCGAGTAAAGCAGACGATCCGGCTGACGGTGCCAATGCTCGATGCCGAACGGCATCTGATCGAGGTCACCGTCGACGAGGCGAATTGAAGGTGCGCGGTAGCGCGCCGTTTGTTTGAAGGTAAAGGGAACACACCAACGATGGCAAAGATCTTCTGCGTTGCGAACCAGAAGGGGGGCGTCGGCAAGACGACGACATCGGTCAATCTCGCCGCAAGCCTTGCAGCGCAGGAGCAACGAGTCCTGCTGATCGATCTCGACCCGCAGGGCAACGCGACGATGGGCAGCGGAATCGACAAGGCCGCCTGCGAGTCGACCGTGTACGAAGTGCTGGTCGACGGCGTATCGGTGACGGACGCGCGCGTGCGTCCGGAAGGCGTCACGTACGACGTGCTGCCGGCTAACCGTGAATTGTCTGGTGCCGAGATCGAGCTGATCAGCATCGATAACCGCGAGCGACGGCTGAAGGCCGCGCTCGAACACGTGGCCGACGACTACGACTTCGTGTTGATCGATTGCCCGCCGACGTTGTCGCTGCTGACGCTGAACGGACTGTGCGCAGCGCATGGCGTCGTGATCCCGATGCAGTGCGAATACTTCGCGCTGGAGGGGCTGTCGGATCTCGTCAATACGATCAAGCAGGTTCACGCGAACATGAACCGGGACCTGAAGATCATCGGCTTGCTGCGCGTGATGTTCGATCCGCGTATCACGCTTCAACAGCAAGTCTCCGATCAACTGAAAGCGCACTTCGGCGACAAGGTGTTCGACGCAGTGATTCCGCGCAACGTGCGCTTGGCGGAAGCGCCGAGTTACGGGTTGCCGGGCGTCGTATTCGACCGTAATTCGCGCGGTGCGCAGGCGTATCTCCAGTTCGGTGCCGAGATGATCGATCGCGTGCGCGCGTTCGAGGTGTCGTGATTCGGACATGAGCGAAGCGAGGAAGAAAGACATGAACGCGGTACCAAAAAAGAAGGGCTTGGGACGTGGCCTCGAAGCGCTGCTCGGCGGCAGTGCAGACATCACCGAAGCGGTGAAGATCGAAGGTGCGCCGAACACGCTCGCGCTCGGCAAGCTGCAGGCCGGCAAGTACCAGCCGCGGACGCGGATGGACGAAGGCAGCCTGCAGGAGCTGGCGGCCAGCATTCGCGCGCAAGGCGTGATGCAGCCGATCCTGGTACGACCTATTTCATCTGACAAATACGAAATCATCGCGGGCGAGCGGCGTTTCCGCGCGGCACGCCTGGCCGGCCTCGACGAAGTGCCGGTGCTCGTGAAGGACGTATCCGATCAGGCCGCCGCGGCGATGGCGCTGATCGAGAACATCCAGCGCGAAGATCTGAATCCGCTGGAAGAGGCGCACGGTATCCAGCGCCTGCTCGATGAGTTCGGTTTCACGCACGAACAGGCAGCAGAATCGGTCGGCCGCTCGCGCAGCGCGGTATCGAACCTGTTGCGCCTGCTGAACCTCGCAGCACCGGTGCAGACGATGCTGCTGGCCGGCGACCTCGACATGGGCCACGCGCGTGCGCTGCTTGCGGTCGATGCCGCGACGCAGATCACGCTCGCACACCAGGTCGTCAACAAGCGCATGTCGGTGCGCGAGACCGAGAAGCTGGTCACGCATACGACGAAGGAAGCGCCGGCGGTGAAGGCGCGCGCGAAGGACGACGGCGGCCGCGACACGCGTCGTCTCGAGGAGGAGTTGTCCGACCTGCTCGCGTCGACGGTGAAGATCAAGCTCGGCCGCCGCGGGCGAGGGCAGGTGATGATCGATTTCGGCAATCTCGACGCGCTCGAGGGCATTCTTGCGCGCCTGCGCGGCAACGTCGCGACCGAAGAATAACGAGGCAAGATCGATGGAAAACACGGGCGCACCGGCGCCGCGCCGGTGGCTTGGCTGGCTTTTGCAGGAACCCGTACTAACGGTGCTGGCGCTTGCGTTGATTGTCCTGCAATGGTTGCGTCCGCAACCAATTTCCGCGCTGGCCGGTCTCGTCGACTGGCAGACCGTCGCGACGCTCGCGGGTCTGCTGATGCTGACCAAGGCGCTCGAGCTGTCCGGGTGCCTGATGTGGCTCGCGCATCGCATCGTGCATCACGTGCATTCCGAGCGCGGGCTTGCGATGCTGCTCGTCGTGTTCGCGGCGGCGCTCGCGATGTGGCTCACCAACGACGTCGCGCTGTTCGTCGTCGTGCCGCTGATGGTATCGCTGCGCACGTTGACACCGCTTCCGTTCCGACGGCTCGTGATCGTGGTCGCACTGGCCGTCAACGCGGGGTCCGTCGCGACCCCGCTCGGCAATCCCCAGAACCTTTTCCTGTGGCAATTGAGCGGCGTGTCGTTCGGCCGCTTCGTCGTCACGCTCGGGCCGCTCGCGCTGGCGTTGATGGCGCTGCTGCTCGTGCTGACGGCATGCGCGTTTCGCGCGAAGCCGCTCGATCTGTCGGGAGACGTCCAGGCCGTTCCCGTGCAGCGCATGCACGCGTTGCTCGCGGCGGTGCTGTTCGGTGCGTTCGTGCTGCTCGCCGATGCGCACAACCCCGTGCCGGGCCTGATAGGCGTCGTGATCGCGCTGCTGTTGGCGAGACGTGACGCAGTCCTGAGAATCGACTGGCTGCTGCTGCTGATCTTCGTGCTGATGTTCGTCGTGCTGCGCAGCGCGGCCGCGCTGCCAGTCGTCCATGATGCGATCGCGCGAACCCATCTCGATTCGCCACTGCGTGTGTTCGCGGCGGGCGCGGTGGTGTCGCAGGGAATCAGCAACGTGCCGGCGGCGATCCTGCTGTCGGAATTCACGCGCGACTGGCGGGCGCTCGCGTTCGGCGTTTCGGTCGGCGGCTTCGGTTTCGCGATCGGTTCGCTCGCGAACCTGATCGCGGTGCGTCTCGCGAAGGAGCCGCGCATGTGGCTGCCGTTTCACCTCGTGTCGATTCCGTTCGCACTCTTGAGCGCGGCGCTGGGTGCGTGGTTGCTCGTTCACGGCTGAGCGATGCGGATCAGTGCGGCGCACGCGTGCCGCAAGTCTGGCGGGGAGGGGGGGCACAGCGTTCCTTGTCGTTGCAAGGCCGGGCCTGTTGATAAGTGTTGCGCCACCACAGTCGAACGACTGTGGTGGCGCAACAACTGATTGCGGGCATCGGCGCGCTCGGCTCGAGCGTATTTCGCGCATCGCGCTCGACGTGGTGGCCGCGGTGTTTCCTCTATTGCCGATCGCCGCGTCGGATCATTTCCCGTGATCGCGTCACGGCAGAATTCCTGCTGCGATCGCGTCGCACCGGTGGCGCCCGCATCACACGTCGTCGTCACGTCATTTCGTTGCGGCCGCATTTTTCGGCCAAGAAACGTCGGTGCAAAAAAACGACCTTACAACTGTCATCGTACGTCATCGACGCGCGCGTTTTTCACATGATGAGGCGTCGTTTTACGCCGGTTTTTGTCGCGTCTAAAGCCTTGAATCGCCTGCAACTATCGCTTACAATCGCCCGGATTTGTTAGCTAGGCACCCCTGAAAGCTTTCGGAAAGCTTGGGGCCGGGTTCAAGGATTTTGCGGAAGATTGCGATGGCGGGTCAGGCGCCGAACGACAGGCACGATGATCACCGAGCGCAACGTACCGCTTCAGCGGCCGGCGAGCGGCGCGAGTCCGATGACGGCGACTGGGATGCCGAGCTGCAAGATAACAACATCGTTCCGCTCACGCGGACGGAAGCCGAGAAGCTGTTCGGTCCGAACGTGAGCAAGCCGTCGCGCGTGACCCCCTACAAGGTGGTGATCGCGCAGGTGGTCTTGTCCCTGGTTGCAACGCTGGCGTGGTGGCTGTTTTCAAAGTCGCCGGGCGCCGCTGCGCAATCCGCGTTTTTGGGCGGGGCGATCGGCTGGGTGCCAAGCGCGTTGTTCGTGGCACGACTGAAGGCAGGTGGTTCGGCCACCGTGATGAGCTGGGTGATGGGCGAAGCCCTGAAGCTCGGTGTGACGATCGGGATGTTCGCCGCAGTGGCATACGGCTATGCCGGCGTGCACTGGCCAGCACTCCTCGTCACCTACCTCGTCGTGCTGAAGACGTACTGGATCGCGCTGGCCTGGCGGTAAGCAACAAGCAGCGTGCGGTTTCGACAACGAACCGCACCGGCCCGTTCCCGCAATAGCGTATTGCGGAACGGGGCAAAACGATTTTCGACAATTTGGGTGGCATTAACGATATGGCAGCTAGCGAAGGCACGCGCGGTCCGGATCCGTCCGAGTACATTGCGCACCACTTGCAAAATTTCTCCACCTCGCATCAGACGTCGATTTTCGACATCCACGTCTGGAACCTCGACACGCTGTTCTGGTCGATCGTGTGCGGTATCGTGACGATCGTCCTGCTGCGTCTGGCCGCCCGCAAGGCGACCTCGGGCGTGCCGGGCCGTTTCCAGTGTGCGATCGAGATGCTCGTCGAAATGGTCGAGGATCAATCGAAAGCCATCGTCCACGGCAACCGCACCTTCATCGCTCCGCTCGCCCTCACGGTGTTCGTGTGGGTCGCGCTGATGAACTCCCTCGACTTCCTCCCCGTCGACCTGCCGGGCCGCGTCATCGGCCTGCTCGGTCTGTCGGACGTGATTTCCCACCATCGCATCGTCCCGACGGCCGACCTGAACGGCACGCTCGGCATCGCGCTCGGCGTGTTCGTCCTGATGATCTACTACAGCATCAAGATCAAGGGCGCGGGCGGCTTTGTGCATGAGCTGCTGTCGGCCCCGTTCGGCGCCCACCCGCTGCTGTGGATCCCGAACCTCGCGCTGAACATCGTCGAATATCTCGCAAAGACCGTTTCCCTCGGCATGCGGCTGTTCGGCAACATGTACGCGGGTGAGCTGTTGTTCCTGTTGATCGCCCTGCTCGGCAGCATGTGGAGCTTCGGTGGCGACGCAACGTTCCTCGGCTTCATTGGTCACGTGATCGCGGGTAGCGTCTGGGCAATCTTCCACATCCTGATTGTTCTGTTGCAGGCATTCATTTTCATGATGCTGACGCTGGTGTATCTCGGCCAGGCGCACGACAAGCACTAAGCGCGGCGTGCAAAAAAGAGTTTCCGTTTTAGTTTTTTAAATCTCAGTTCCAAGTCTTTTCACAAAGGAGT
Organism: Burkholderia sp. AW49-1; assembly: GCF_053427845.1. Taxonomy (NCBI): domain Bacteria; kingdom Pseudomonadati; phylum Pseudomonadota; class Betaproteobacteria; order Burkholderiales; family Burkholderiaceae; genus Burkholderia; species Burkholderia sp. AW49-1. Next base: position 90,035 of record NZ_JBSAXF010000008.1, read on the forward strand.
GATCATGCAAGCTTACATCGCCAACATCCAGGGTCTGACCGCCATCGGTATCGGCATCATCATCGGCCTGGGTGCAATCGGCGCCTGTATCGGTATCGCGCTGATGGGTGGCAAGTACATCGAAGCCTGCGCACGTCAGCCGGAACTCATCAACCCGCTGCAAACGAAGATGTTCCTGCTGGCCGGCCTGATCGACGCTGCATTCCTGATCGGCGTTGGTGTCGCAATGCTGTTCGCGTTCGCGAACCCGCTCCTGTCGAAGCTCGCAGGCTAAGGTTCCTCGGAAATATGCGCCCGGCGTAAGCCGGCGCAGGGCGGAACGGAGACTTGGGGCGCTGATCGAATGCAACTCGATGAGCGCCTTACCGTTTCATTTTTCCGGAATAGCAGATAAGGAAACACCGTGAATCTCAACGCAACTCTGTTTGCGCAAATGGTCGTGTTCCTGGTCCTCGCGTGGTTCACGATGAAATTCGTGTGGCCGCCGTTGATCAACGCCCTCGACGAACGTTCGAAGAAGATCGCCGACGGCCTCGCCGCCGCGGAGAAGGGCAAGGCGGAACTCGACGCAGCGCACAAGCGCGTGGACCAGGAACTCGCGCAGGCCCGCAACGACGGCCAGCAGCGCATCGCCGACGCTGAAAAGCGTGCACAGGCGGTCGCCGAGGAAATCAAGGCCAACGCCCAGGCTGAAGCCGCCCGCATCGTCGCCCAGGCGAAAGCGGAAGCAGAACAGCAAATCGTGAAGGCGCGCGAAGCGCTGCGTGGCGAAGTCGCCGCGCTGGCCGTGAAGGGCGCCGAGCAGATCCTGAAGCGCGAAGTCGATCAAACGGCCCACGCCCAACTGCTGAATCAACTGAAAGCCGAGCTCTGATCATGGCCGAACTTGCAACCATCGCCCGCCCTTACGCAGAAGCGCTGTTCCGCGTGGCCGAGGGAGGTGACATCGCCGCCTGGTCCACGCTCGTGCAAGAGCTGGCCCAGGTTGCGCGTCTGCCGGAAGTGCTGTCGGTCGCGTCGAGCCCGAAGGTGACGCGCACGCAAGTGGCCGAGCTGCTGCTTGCTGCGGTGAAGTCGCCGGTCGCGGCTGGCGCCGAAGCGAAGAACTTCGTGCAGATGCTGGTCGACAATCATCGCATCGCGCTGCTGCCGGAAATCGCCGAGCAGTTCGAGGCGCTCAAGAACGAACGCGAAGGTGCAGCCGACGCCGAAATCGTGAGCGCGTTCCCGCTGAACGGCGCGGATCTCGAAAGCCTCGTCTCTGGCCTCGAACGCAAGTTCAAGCGCAAGCTGAAGCCGACGGTCGAAGTCGATTCGTCGCTGATCGGCGGCGTGCGCGTGACGGTCGGCGACGAAGTGCTCGACACCTCGGTTCGCGCGCGCCTCGCATCGATGCAGGCTGCCTTGACCGCCTGAGCGCCACGCCGGCACGCAACAGAATTGACTATCAGGAGCGAATAATGCAACTCAATCCCTCTGAGATCAGCGAGCTGATCAAGAGCCGGATCCAGGGCCTTGAAGCGAGCGCAGACGTTCGCAACCAGGGCACCGTGATCTCCGTGACCGACGGTATCGTGCGCATCCACGGCCTGTCGGACGTGATGCAGGGCGAAATGCTCGAGTTTCCGGGCAACACGTTCGGCCTCGCGCTGAACCTCGAGCGCGACTCGGTCGGCGCGGTGATTCTCGGCGAATACGAACACATCTCGGAAGGCGACATCGTCAAGACGACGGGCCGCATTCTGGAAGTCCCGGTCGGTCCGGAACTCGTCGGCCGCGTGGTCGACGCGCTCGGCAACCCGATCGACGGCAAGGGCCCGGTCAACGCGAAGCTGACCGACGCGATCGAAAAGATCGCCCCGGGCGTGATCTGGCGTAAGTCGGTGTCGCAGCCGGTGCAGACGGGCATCAAGTCGATCGACGCGATGGTGCCGATCGGCCGTGGCCAGCGTGAGCTGATCATCGGCGACCGTCAGTGCGGCAAGACCGCGGTGGCGCTCGACGCGATCATCAACCAGAAGGGCAAGGACCTGATCTGTATCTACGTCGCGATCGGCCAGAAGGCTTCGTCGATCATGAACGTGGTTCGCAAGCTCGAAGAAACGGGCGCGATGGAATACACGATCGTCGTCGCCGCTTCGGCTTCGGATTCGGCAGCGATGCAGTACCTCGCACCGTACGCCGGCTGCACGATGGGCGAATACTTCCGCGACCGCGGCCAGGACGCGCTGATCATCTATGACGACTTGACCAAGCAAGCCTGGGCATACCGTCAGATCTCGCTGCTGCTGCGCCGCCCGCCGGGCCGTGAGGCATATCCGGGTGACGTGTTCTATCTGCACTCGCGTCTGCTCGAGCGTGCTGCTCGCGTGTCGGAAGAGTACGTCGAGAAGTTCACGAACGGCGAAGTGAAGGGCAAGAGCGGCTCGCTGACGGCACTGCCGGTCATCGAAACGCAGGCTGGCGACGTGACCGCGTTCGTTCCGACGAACGTGATCTCGATTACCGACGGCCAGATCTTCCTGGAAACCGACCTGTTCAACGCAGGCATCCGCCCGGCAATCAACGCCGGCGTGTCGGTGTCGCGAGTCGGTGGCGCCGCTCAGACGAAGGTCGTGAAGAAGCTGTCGGGCGGTATCCGTACCGACCTCGCGCAGTACCGTGAACTGGCCGCATTCGCGCAGTTCGCATCGGACCTCGACGAAGCGACCCGCAAGCAGCTCGAGCGCGGCCGCCGCGTGACGGAACTGCTGAAGCAGCCGCAGTACCAGCCGCTGCAGGTGTGGGAACTGGCCGTGTCGCTGTACGCCGCGAACAACGGCTACCTCGACGATCTCGACGTCAAGCAAGTGCTGTCGTTCGAGAAGGGCCTGCGCGACAACCTGAAGACCAGCCACGCTGACCTCATCAAGCGCATCGAAGACACCAAGGATCTCTCGAAGGACGACGAAGGCGCACTGCGCTCGGCGATCGAATCCTTCAAGAAGTCCGGTGCCTATTGATCCGCGAGTGACACACTGAGGCCGCGCGGGTGCTGATGCGCCCGCGCCGCTTCGGTCAAGGAGCAAGCTATGGCTGGAATGAAGGAAATTCGCGGCAAGATCAAGAGCGTGCAGAACACGCGCAAGATCACGAAGGCGATGGAGATGGTGGCCGCATCGAAGATGCGTCGCGCGCAGGAACGCATGCGCGCCGCTCGTCCGTATGCAGACAAGGTCCGTGCCATCGCCGCGCACATGAGCCGCGCGAACCCGGAGTACCGCCACCCGTTCATGGTGGCAAACGACGGCGCGAAGACGGCCGGCATCATCCTCGTCACGACGGACAAGGGTCTTTGCGGCGGTCTGAACACCAACGTGCTGCGTGCGACGGTGCAGAAGTTCAAGGAGCTGGAAGAGAAGGGCCAGAAGGTCGAAGCCACCGCGATCGGCGGCAAGGGCCTCGGGTTCCTGAACCGCTTCGGCGCGAAGGTGATGTCGCAGGTCGTGCACCTCGGCGACACCCCGCATCTGGACAAGCTGATCGGCGCCGTGAAGACGCAGCTCGATCTGTACTCGGAAGGCAAGCTGTCGGCGGTTTATATCGCTTACACGCGCTTCGTCAACACGATGAAGCAGGAAGCCGTGATCGAGCAGCTGCTGCCGCTGTCGTCGGAACACTTCGAGGCCGATGACGGTACGCCGGCCACGTCGTGGGACTACATCTACGAGCCGGACGCGCAGGCAGTCGTCGACGAACTGCTCGTGCGTTACGTCGAGGCGCTGGTGTACCAGGCCGTCGCGGAGAACATGGCGTCCGAGCAATCGGCGCGGATGGTCGCGATGAAGGCCGCGTCCGACAACGCGAAGACGGTGATCAGCGAACTGCAGCTCGTGTACAACAAGAGCCGCCAGGCCGCGATTACGAAAGAACTGTCGGAGATCGTCGGCGGCGCAGCCGCTGTTTAAGCGCGCGCCCGGGACGACAACTGCGCCTTTGCGCGAGTAAAGAATCAGGTATTTAAAGGAAAAGCGATGAGTACTGCTGCTTTGGTAGAAGGCAAGATCGTACAGTGCATCGGCGCCGTTATCGACGTGGAATTCCCGCGCGACAGCATGCCGAAGATCTACGACGCGCTCATTCTCGATGGCTCGGAACTGACGCTCGAAGTCCAGCAGCAGCTGGGCGACGGCGTGGTCCGTACCATTTGTCTGGGTGCATCCGACGGCCTGCGCCGCGGCCTGACCGTGAAGAACACGAGCAAGCCGATTTCGGTGCCGGTCGGCAAGCCGACCCTCGGCCGGATCATGGACGTCCTCGGCCGTCCGATCGATGAAGCCGGCCCGATCGAAAGCGAACACACGCGTTCGATCCACCAGAAGGCTCCGGCGTTCGACGAACTGTCGCCGTCGACCGAACTGCTCGAAACGGGTATCAAGGTCATCGACCTGATCTGCCCGTTCGCGAAGGGCGGCAAGGTTGGCCTGTTCGGCGGTGCTGGCGTGGGCAAGACCGTCAACATGATGGAGCTCATCAACAACATCGCGAAGGAACACGGCGGTTACTCCGTGTTCGCGGGTGTGGGCGAGCGTACCCGTGAAGGGAACGACTTCTACCACGAAATGAAGGACTCGAACGTTCTCGACAAGGTCGCGCTGGTGTACGGCCAGATGAACGAGCCGCCGGGCAACCGTCTGCGCGTCGCGCTGACCGGCCTGACGATGGCCGAGCACTTCCGTGACGAAGGCCTCGACGTGCTGTTCTTCGTCGACAACATCTACCGTTTCACGCTGGCCGGTACCGAAGTGTCGGCACTGCTCGGCCGTATGCCGTCGGCAGTGGGCTATCAGCCGACGCTGGCTGAAGAAATGGGCAAGCTGCAGGAACGCATCACGTCGACCAAGAAGGGCTCGATTACGTCGGTTCAGGCCGTGTACGTCCCTGCGGACGACTTGACCGACCCGTCGCCGGCAACCACCTTCGGCCACTTGGACGCAACCGTCGTTCTGTCGCGTGACATCGCTTCGCTGGGTATCTACCCGGCGGTCGACCCGCTCGACTCGACGTCGCGCCAGATCGACCCGAACGTGATCGGTGAAGAGCACTACTCGATCACCCGTCGCGTTCAGCAGACGCTGCAGCGCTACAAGGAACTGCGCGACATCATCGCGATTCTGGGCATGGACGAACTGTCGCCGGAAGACAAGCTGTCGGTCGCGCGCGCTCGTAAGATCCAGCGTTTCCTGTCGCAGCCGTTCCACGTCGCTGAAGTGTTCACGGGCTCGCCGGGCAAGTACGTGCCGCTGAAGGAAACGATCCGTGGCTTCAAGATGATCGTCGACGGCGAGTGCGACCACCTGCCGGAACAGGCGTTCTACATGGTCGGCACGATCGACGAAGCCTTCGAGAAGGCCAAGAAGATCCAGTAAAGGTCGGGTGTAACGCAGCGGGCGCCGTGCGTTCGTGGAGGATGTCTCGATGGCATCCTTTCACGGACGGGCGCCCACGTAATACGCTCAACCAGGAGTCGATATGGCAACCATCAAAGTAGACGTCGTCAGCGCGGAAGAGCAGATCTTCTCGGGCGAGGCGAAATTCGTCGCGCTGCCGGGCGAAACGGGTGAACTGGGTATTCTGCCGGGTCACACGCCGCTGATCACGCGGATTCGTCCGGGTGCGGTGCGCATCGAAGTCGAGGGCGGCAACGACGAATTCGTGTTCGTCGCAGGCGGCATTCTCGAAGTGCAGCCGGGCGCCGTGACGGTGCTCGCCGATACCGCGATCCGCGGCAAGGACCTCGACGCGGCGAAAGCCGAGGAAGCACGCAAGCGTGCCGAGGAAACGCTGCAGAACGCGAAGTCGGACCTCGACCTCGCAAAGGCGCAATCCGAGCTCGCGACCGCAATGGCGCAGCTCGAAGCGATCCAGCGTCTGGCGAAGATTCGCAGCCGGCACTGAGCCGCGCGCGCGTATCCCGCGAAAGAAAGCAGCCTTCGGGCTGCTTTTTTTTCGTCCGTCGTTTTCGTCTGTTTTTTTGCGGGCCGGATCGTATCGTCCGGTCGTGCTATTTCATCCGCACACCGGGATTTGATGTCAGAGTGTCGTCAGCAGAGCGCGGCATCATCCGGGCAGAGGCAGTCCGCCGCGATCGTGGCGGAGCAGGCGCGCGCGTCAGCCGCGTGCCGGGCCGATCAGACAAAAACGGACGGAGACATCGATGGCAGCAGACCTTGGCAAGGGGGCGCTGATCGCGCCCGAAAACGGACTGTCGTACGTGCGCGGCGCGACCGACATGCCGCTATCCGAAGCGACGATCGGCCGGTTCCTGCTCGACACGGCGGGCCGCTTTCCCGATCGTCCGGCCGTCGTGTTCCGCGAGCAGGGCATTCGCTGGGACTGGCGCACGTTCGCGCACGAGATCGACGTGCTCGCGGCGGGCCTCGCCGGGCTCGGGATCGTGAAGGGCGATTGCGTCGGCATCTGGTCGCCGAACCGCAGCGAATGGCTGCTCACACAGTTCGCGACCGCGCGCATCGGCGCGGTCCTCGTCAACATCAACCCGGCCTACCGGCTCGCGGAACTCGAATACGCGCTGAACAAGGTCGGCTGCAAGGCCGTGATCGCGGCCGAGCGCTTCAAGACGTCCGCATACGTCGAGATGCTGCAGACCATCGCGCCGGAACTCGCGAGCGCGACGCCGGGCGACCTGCATGCGGCGCGCGTGCCGAGCCTGCGCACGGTCGTGTCGATGGGCGAGGTCGCGCCGGCCGGCATGTTCCGCTTCGCGGACGTGATGGCGCGCGGCCGCGACACGCTCGATGTCGCGCGGCTCGACGCGATCGGCGCGACACTGGCGGCCACCGATCCGATCAACATCCAGTTCACGAGCGGCACGACCGGCAGCCCGAAGGGTGCGACGCTCACGCACCGCAACGTCGTCAACAACGCGCGCTCGATCGCGATGGCGATGCGCTTCACCGAGCAGGATTCGCTCTGCATCCCGGTGCCGCTGTATCACTGCTTCGGGATGGTGCTGGCCGTGCTCGCGTGCGTGTCGAAGGGCGCGGCGATGGTGTTTCCCGGCGAGGCGTTCGATCCGGTCGCGACGCTCGCGGCCGTCGCCGGCGAGCGCTGTACCGCGCTGCACGGCGTGCCGACGATGTTCATCGCGGAGCTCGATCATCCGGACTTCGCGAAGTTCGACCTGTCGACGTTGCGCACCGGGATCATGGCCGGCTCGCCGTGCCCGATCGAGACGATGAAGCGCGTCGTGTCGCAGATGCATTTGTCCGAGATCACGATCGCGTACGGGATGACGGAGACGAGCCCCGTGTCGTTCCAGAGCTCGACCGACGACCCGCTCGAAAAGCGCACGACGACGGTCGGCCGCATCCAGCCGCACCTGGAGGTGAAGATCGTCGACCCGAGCGGCGAGATCGTGCCGGTCGGCGCGACCGGCGAGCTGTGCACGAAGGGCTATTCGGTGATGCTCGGCTATTGGGACGACGACGCGAAGACACGCGAGGTGCTGGTCGACGGCTGGATGCATACGGGCGACCTCGCGACGCTCGACGCCGACGGCTACTGCAACATCGTCGGCCGGCTGAAGGACATGGTGATCCGCGGCGGCGAGAACGTGTATCCGCGCGAGGTCGAGGAATTCCTGTTCAGGCATCCGAAGATTCAGAGCGCGCAGGTGTTCGGCGTGCCCGACGCGAAATACGGCGAGGAGCTGTGCGCGTGGATCGTGCTGCGCGCGGACGAGCAGATGACCGAGGACGACGTGCGCGCATTCTGCAGCGGCCAGATCGCGCACTACAAGATTCCGCGCTACATTCGCTTCGTCGACGAGCTGCCGATGACGGTGACGGGCAAGGTGCAGAAGTTCGTGATGCGCGAACGGATGATCGACGAACTGAAGCTCGACGTGCAGAAGACCGCTTGAAACGACAGAGCGGCCTGCGGGCCGTTGCGTTTTCGATGGACGAAAAAAAGCGGGCTTATTAGCCCGCTAAAAACCACACGCTACGGGGTTAGCGCGAGGAGACCAAAGATGAAACCGAGTCCGGCGGGGGCCGGAAACGACTCCAACAGGGATGCCCCTCGGAAGGGCTTCGGTACGTGACCGACTGGCTCGCAGCGCTTCGCGTCCGCTCACACTTGGCACACGAGACCGCATCCGTGTTGAAACCGTTGAGGCCATTGTGGGCGAATTAACGACCCCTCGCGGTAACAAAGTGTTTCAGGTTGTAACGCCCGCCAGATAAGGCTTTCCGGGATTTTTTGCTGTTTTCGGGGTCCTGAAAAAGGTCATATTTACTCATCTTTTCCGCAGAGTTTTCATCGGGTGCGCGTAATGCGTTTTTCATGCGTTTCGGCGTCGATGAATTGCCGATTTACACGCCGGAATGTGCATCGCGCGGAAGATATCGCATATGACGAATCATTCGTCGGAAAGATTTTGAAACGCGATTGGGGCGCGCGATAGTCGGCTAGTCGGCCGGTTTTCGCGATTTCACGCTGGCCGGGCACGACACCGATGTGTAACGGCGGTGCGCCCGGCCGGCGGCAATAACGGGGTCTCTGCCGGTTATCGACCGCTTGTTCCGCGAGCGCTCATGCTCACTTCAGCCACTTGTCGGAGATCGCCTGGTATTCGCCGGACGACAGCGCCAGGTGCAGCCACTGGTCGACGTACTGCTGGAACACGACGTCGCCGCGCGGCACCATGTAAGCCTTTTCGCCGAACTGGAACGGCTTGTCCGGATGCACGGAGCACAGGCCCGGATTCAGCTTTTGCTGCAGCAGCGTCTCGGACGCATCCGTCACCATGACGTCCGCCTTGCCCGCGAGGATCTGCTTGAAGATCGTCACGTTGTCCGGATAGACGCTCAGGTTCGCATGCGCGAAGAACTGCTTCGCGAAGCGCTCGTTGGTGCCGCCCGGGTTCACGATCACGCGGGTCTCGGGCCGGTCGATCTGCGCGACGGTCTGGTACTTGTCGGCGTCCGCGCAGCGCACGATCGGCGTCTTGCCGTCGACCACGTACGGCTGCGTGAAGAACACGCGCTTCTGGCGCTCGAGTGTCGTCGACACGCCGCCCACCGCGATATCGCACTTCGCGACGAAGTCGTTGGTGAGGTTCGACCAGGTCGTCTTCACGAAGTCGGCCTTCACGCCGAGCGATTTCGCGAGCGACTCGGCCATGTCGATGTCGATGCCCTCGAAACGGCCGTCCGTCCGGTGGTACGAATACGGCTTGTAGTCGCCTGTCGTGCACACGCGCAGCGTGCCGCGTGCGACCACGTCGTCGAGCCGCGAGCCGACGGCTGCGGCGGTCGGGGCAGCCGTCGTGGTCGTACCCTGCGCGTGCACGGCGGCGCAGCAAAGCATGGCAGCGGTGAGCGCGGCCAGCGTGGCGAACGTCTTCATTGGTCTCCTCCTTCGTTTGGTTCGATATCAGCGTCCGATCATAACGGAGCCATCGCGCGCGTCATATGGCCGCCATCGCATCGGCATACGCGGCCGTGCGGCCGCGCTCCGGTAAAATGCCGCTTTGCCTTCGCATCGTCGCTCCTACCGTGGCCCATACCCTGCTCAACGACACCTTCCTGCGTGCGCTTCTGCGCGAGCCGACCGACTACACGCCGATCTGGCTGATGCGTCAGGCCGGCCGCTATCTGCCCGAATACAACGCGACGCGCGCGCGCGCCGGCAGCTTCCTCGGCCTCGCGAAGAATCCCGACTACGCGACCGAAGTGACGCTGCAGCCGCTCGAGCGCTTCCCGCTCGACGCCGCGATCCTGTTCTCGGACATCCTGACGATCCCCGACGCGATGGGGCTCGGCCTCGACTTCCAGGTCGGCGAAGGGCCGAAGTTCGCGCATCCGGTGCGCACCGAGGCCGACGTCGCGAAGCTCGCGGTGCCGGACATCGAGGAGACGCTCGGCTACGTGACGGGCGCCGTGCGCGAGATCCGCCGCGCGCTGACCGACGGCCAGGGCCGCCAGCGCGTGCCGCTGATCGGCTTTTCGGGCAGCCCGTGGACGCTCGCGTGCTACATGGTCGAAGGCGGCGGGTCGGACGATTTCCGCACCGTGAAGTCGATGGCGTACTCGCGCCCCGACCTGATGCACCGGATCCTCGACGTGAACGCGCAGGCCGTGGCCGCTTACCTGAACGCGCAGATCGAAGCCGGTGCGCAGGCCGTGATGATTTTCGATACGTGGGGCGGCGCGCTGGCGGACGGCGCATACCAGCGCTTCTCGCTGGACTACATCCGTCGCGTGGTCGCGCAGCTGAAGCGCGAGCACGACGGCGAGCGCGTGCCGGTGATCACGTTCACGAAGGGCGGCGGGCTGTGGCTCGAGGAAATCGCGGCGACCGGCGTCGACGCGGTCGGCCTCGACTGGACCGTCAATCTCGGCGCCGCGCGCGAACGCGTCGCCGGGCGCGTCGCCCTGCAGGGCAACCTCGACCCGACGATCCTGTTCGCGCCGCCGGCGGTGGTGCGCGAGCAGGCGCGTGCGGTGCTCGACAGCTACGGCAATCATCCGGGTCACGTATTCAACCTCGGTCACGGCATTTCGCAGTTCACGTCGCCCGACCACGTCGCCGAACTCGTCGACGAAGTGCACACCCACAGCCGCAAGATCCGTAGCGGAGCGGCGGGCTGAGCGCAAGCGCTGTCATGCTGCACTGCGGGGTGACGGCGTTTCGCTGTCGGCGCTAAACAGGGCGCAACCCCGCACTGGTTGCCGATTCAAGGCTTGTCAAGACTTGACTTATACACATTTTCCACGTTGCAGCGCGGTAGAGCCCTGTATCGGTCGAATTGTCTCGCTATGGTTCCGTAATTTGAATAGCAGCCTTATGGAATAAGGCTCCGCGGGGCGCGGCCGACGGTGGCCGAAAACAGCGCAAAGCGCGGCCCCGCGCGCTTCGCGGCTGTTGAACGGCGAGTTCTCAACAAAGTTATCCACAGGCTGGTCAGGGTATACGGCGATTCCTAATGCGAATCCAAAACTTAGCGCCGAATCTGAAGTTTTACTTTAAGTTCGCCAGCGGGGCGCGGACTTGGGTGCAAGTCGTCGGTGCGTCTCGTGCTGTCGCCGGAGCGCGCTGATGGACGGCACCTACCTCAGGGTCGCCCTCGACCATCCGCTCGCTACCCTGTTCGACTACCGCTGCGACGTTCGGCCGGCGCCCGAGCCCGGCACCTTGGTGCAGGTGCCATTCGGCAAGCGGCAGGTGGTCGGCCTCGTCTGCGAAGTGACGACTCACACCGACGTGCCGCCGTCCCGGCTGCGCGCGATCGATGCGATTTGTACCGAACTGCCGCCGCTCGCGCCGGACTGGCTCGCGCTGGTGTCGTTCGCGGCCGACTATTACCAGCGCGGTCGCGGTGAAGTTGCGCTGCCGGCGTTGCCGCAGGCGCTGCGCGATGCGGAGCGCTGGGGCCGGCTGCTGGCACCCGAGGTGCGCCACCGGTTGACCGAAGCCGGCCGGGCGGCGCTGCCCGACGCACTGCCGGCGCGCGGGGCCGCGCTGCGGCGGCTCGCGCAGGCGCTCGCCGACACCGACTCGATGACGTTGCCCGATGCGCGTGCGTTGCATCCGAAGGCGGCCGCCACGCTCGACGACTGGGCGGCGCGCGGCTGGGTCGCCGTCGAGGAAATCGGCTGGGCCGACGCGCCTGTGCCCAAAGCTGTGGATAACCTGTCGACATCCAGTGGACGAACTGTGCCGCCGGCGCTCACCGACCAGCAGGCGGAGGCGCTCGACGCGATCCGCGCCGCGCAGGGTTTCGCGCCATTCCTGCTGCATGGCGTGACCGGGAGCGGCAAGACCGAGGTTTATCTGCATGCGCTCGCCGCGCTGCTCGATGCGCGGCCCGACGCGCAGGCGCTTGTGCTCGTGCCCGAAATCAACCTGACGCCGCAATTCGAGGCCGCGTTCCGCGCGCGCTTCGCGGGCACGCTCGCCGACGACGCTATCGTCACGCTGCACAGCGGGCTCGCCGAGGGCGAGCGGGCGCGCAACTGGCTCGCCGCGCACACGGGCCGCGCGCGGATCGTGCTCGGCACGCGGCTCGCGGTGCTTGCTTCGCTGCCGACGCTCGCACTGATCGTCGTCGACGAGGAACACGAGCCCGCGTACAAGCAGCAGGAAGGGCTGCGCTATTCGGCACGCGATCTTGCCGTGTGGCGCGCGAAGCATCTCGGCATCCCGGTCGTGCTCGGCTCGGCGACGCCGTCGCTCGAGAGCTGGTGGCAGGCCGATCAGGGCCGCTACACGCGGCTCACGCTGTCGCGCCGGGCGGTGGCCGACGCGACGCTGCCGACCGTGCGGCTGATCGACCTCGAAGAGGAGCGGCGGCGCGGGCGCGCGTCGATGGGCGGGCTGTCGGGGCCGCTCGTCGCGGCGTTGAAGGCACGGCTCGAGCGCGGCGAACAGAGCCTCGTGTTCCTGAACCGGCGCGGTTACGCGCCGCAGCTCGCGTGCGACGCGTGCGGCTGGGTCGCCGGTTGCCCGCGCTGCAGCGCCTACGTCGTGCTGCACAAGCCCGAGCATGCGCTGCGCTGCCATCACTGCGGCTGGGAAGCGCGCATTCCGCGGTCGTGCCCGGAATGCGGGAACGTCGATATCGCGCCGCTCGGGCGCGGCACGCAGCGTATCGAGGAGGCGCTCGCCGAGGCCGTGCCGGGCGCACGGATACTGCGGATCGACGCGGACAGCACACGCCGCAAGGGCAGCGCGCAGGCGCTGTTCTCGGACGTGCACGCCGGTGAAGTCGACATCCTGGTCGGCACGCAGATGATCGCGAAGGGGCATGACTTCCAGCGCGTATCGCTCGTCGGCGTGCTCAATGCAGACACCGCGCTGTTCTCGCACGACTTCCGTGCGAGCGAGCGGCTGTTCGCGCAGCTGATGCAGGTGAGCGGCCGCGCGGGGCGCGCCGGGTTGCCCGGCGAGGTGCTCGTGCAGACGCGTTACCCGCGTCACGCGCTGTATCACGCGCTCGGCCGGCAGGATTACGTCGGCTTCGCGAATTCGACGCTCGGCGAGCGCCGCGACGCGCACCTGCCGCCGTTCGTCTATCAGGCGCTGCTGCGCGCCGAAGGACGCACGCTCGACGCGGCGCTCGCGTTCCTGCTGCAGGCCGCGGCCGCGTTGCCGGGGCTGCCGGGCGCCGATCGCGTGACCGTCTACGACGCGGTGCCGATGACGATCGTCAAGGTCGCGAACGTCCACCGCGCGCAATTGCTGCTCGAAAGTGCATCGCGGGCGGCACTGCAGCATGCGCTGCGCGCATGGCAGCCGGAACTGCGCGCGCTGAAGGGCGTGCTGCGGTGGAGCGTCGAGGTCGATCCGCTGGATATCTGAGCGGCGCGCGCGGCTGCCGGGCCGCATGCCGATACGGAGCCGGCCGGAACCGCCGACCTGCGGACCTGCGGACCCGCCGATTTGCGGAGCTGCGCGATCCTCCTGCTGACCAGTCCCCCACCCGCCTGCATTACCCGCCGCCACGCACAGTGCAACCCGCTTTTCCCCTTGGTGGTGCACGCCGCGGGTTGCCCACGTGAGCCAACTCGCCCCGATCAGGGAAAACACCGATCCGCCGACCACGGGCAACCCCTAGGTTGCAACGCTATAAGTGGCTGATTATATTGAGTAACTTGAGGGTGCAACCAATCCATCAATTCGGTTGCACCTTTTTATTGCGTGCCGTAGGATTTCGCGCATCCTCTCACACCACATTGCCGGGCTCGCACCGGCGCACGAACCCACCATGGCAAGCACGACTCTCGGCGTCAAAGTCGACGACCTTCTCCGCTCGCGCCTGAAAGACGCGGCAGCGCGTCTCGAGCGCACTCCCCACTGGCTGATCAAGCAGGCGATCTTCGCGTATCTCGAGCGGATCGAGCACGGTCAGCTGCCGCCTGAACTGTCGGGCAGCAGCGGCGTGACGGAGCTCGCCGACGGTCAGGCGACGGACGGCGACGACGACAACTCGCCGCATCCGTTCCTCGAGTTCGCCCAGAACGTGCAGCCGCAATCGGTGCTGCGCGCGGCGATCACGGCCGCGTATCGCCGCCCCGAGCCGGAATGCGTGCCGTTCCTGCTGGGCCAGGCGCGCCTGCCGGCGAACCTGCAGGCCGACGTGCAGACGCTCGCGACGCAGCTCGTCGAGGCGCTGCGCGAGAAGAGCTCGGGCGGCGGCGTCGAGGGGCTGATCCACGAGTTCTCGCTGTCGAGCCAGGAAGGCGTCGCGCTGATGTGTCTGGCCGAAGCGCTGCTGCGCATTCCCGATCGTGCGACCCGCGATGCGCTGATCCGCGACAAGATCAGCAAGGGCGACTGGCGCTCGCACGTCGGCCACGCGCCGTCGCTGTTCGTGAACGCGGCGACCTGGGGCCTGATGATCACCGGCAAGCTCGTGACGACCAACAGCGAAGCGGGCCTGTCGTCGGCGCTCACGCGCCTGATCGGGCGCGGCGGCGAGCCGCTGATCCGCAAGGGCGTCGACATGGCGATGCGCCTGATGGGCGAGCAGTTCGTCACCGGCGAGACGATTTCCGAAGCGCTCGCGAACAGCCGCAAGTACGAAGCGCGCGGCTTCCGCTACTCGTACGACATGCTCGGCGAAGCGGCGACGACCGAAGAGGACGCGCAGCGCTACTACGCGTCGTACGAGCAGGCGATTCACGCGATCGGCAAGGCGGCCGGCGGCCGCGGCATCTACGAAGGCCCGGGCATCTCGATCAAGCTGTCGGCGCTTCACGCGCGCTACTCGCGCTCGCAGCAGGACCGCACGATGAGCGAGCTGCTGCCGCGCGTGCGCGCGCTCGCGCTGCTTGCGCGCCGCTACGACATCGGCCTGAACATCGACGCGGAAGAAGCGGACCGTCTCGAGCTGTCGCTCGACCTGCTGGAAGCGCTGTGCTTCGACCCGGAACTCGCGGGCTGGAACGGCATCGGCTTCGTCGTGCAGGGCTACCAGAAGCGCTGCCCGTTCGTGATCGACTACCTGATCGACCTCGCGCGCCGCAGCCGTCACCGCCTGATGATCCGTCTGGTGAAGGGCGCGTACTGGGACACGGAAATCAAGCGTGCGCAAGTCGACGGCCTCGAAGGCTATCCGGTCTATACGCGCAAGATCTACACGGACGTGTCGTATCTCGCGTGCGCGAAGAAGCTGCTCGCGGCGCCCGACGCCGTCTATCCGCAGTTCGCGACGCACAACGCGTACACGCTGGCCGCGATCTATCACCTGGCCGGCCAGAACTACTACCCGGGCCAGTACGAATTCCAGTGCCTGCACGGGATGGGCGAGCCGCTGTACGAGGAAGTCACGGGCCGCGACAAGCTGAACCGCCCGTGCCGCGTGTACGCGCCGGTCGGCACGCATGAAACGCTGCTCGCGTACCTCGTGCGCCGCCTGCTGGAGAACGGCGCGAACACGTCGTTCGTGAACCGCATCGCGGACAAGACCGTGTCGGTGAAGGAACTGGTCGCCGATCCGGTCGACGAGGCGTCGAAGGTCGTGCCGCTCGGCGCGCCGCACGCGAAGATCCCGCTGCCGCGCAACCTGTACGGCGACGAGCGTCCCAACTCGATGGGCCTCGACCTGTCGAACGAGCATCGTCTCGCGTCGCTGTCGTCCGCGCTGCTCGCGAGCGCGCACCATCCGTGGCGCGCGGCGCCGATGCTCGCCGACGACGCGCTCGTCGACGCCCCGGCGCGCGACGTGCGCAACCCGGCCGATCAGCGCGACCTGGTCGGCACCGTCAGCGAAGCGACGGCCGAACATGTGAGCGCGGCGCTCGCGCATGCCGTGGCTGCCGCGCCGATCTGGCAGGCGACGCCGGTCGATGCGCGCGCCGACTGCCTGGTGCGCGCGGCCGACCTGCTCGAAGCGCAGATGCACACGCTGATGGGCCTGATCGTGCGCGAAGCCGGCAAGTCGCTGCCGAACGCGATCGCCGAAATCCGCGAAGCCGTCGACTTCCTGCGCTACTACGCGGCGCAGATCCGAGACGAATTCTCGAACGACACGCACCGTCCGCTCGGCCCCGTGGTCTGTATCAGCCCGTGGAACTTCCCGCTGGCGATCTTCATGGGCCAGGTGGCGGCCGCCCTCGCGGCCGGCAACACGGTGCTCGCGAAGCCGGCCGAACAGACGCCGCTGATCGCCGCCCAGGCCGTGCGCCTGCTGCGCGAGGCCGGCGTGCCGGCCGGCGCGGTGCAGCTGCTGCCGGGCACCGGCGAGACCGTCGGCGCGGCGCTGGTCGCCGATCCGCGCACGCGCGCGGTGATGTTCACCGGCTCGACCGAAGTCGCGCGCCTGATCAACAAGACGCTGTCCGCGCGCCTCGACCCGGACGGCAAGCCGATTCCGCTGATCGCGGAAACGGGCGGCCAGAACGCGATGATCGTCGACTCGTCGGCGCTCGCGGAGCAGGTCGTCGCGGATGTGATGCAGTCGTCGTTCGATTCGGCCGGTCAACGGTGTTCGGCGCTGCGCGTTCTGTGTCTGCAGGACGACGTCGCGGACCGCACGTTGACGATGCTCAAGGGCGCGATGCACGAGCTGGCGCTCGGCAACCCGGACCGGCTGTCGACCGACGTCGGCCCGGTGATCGACGCCGAAGCGAAGCAGACGATCGACACGCACGTCGCGGCGATGAGGGAGAAGGGCCACGCGGTCACGCAGCTGTCGTCGCCGGAAGCCTGCGCGCACGGCACGTTCGTGCCGCCGACGCTGATCGAGATCGGCAGCATCGACGAGTTGAAGCGTGAAGTGTTCGGCCCCGTGCTGCACGTCGTGCGCTATCGCCGCAGCCAGCTCGACAAGCTGCTCGAGCAGATCCGCGCGACGGGTTACGGCCTGACGCTCGGCATCCACACGCGGATCGACGAGACCATCGCGCACGTGATCTCGAACGCGCACGTCGGCAACATCTACGTGAACCGCAACGTGATCGGCGCGGTGGTCGGCGTGCAGCCGTTCGGCGGCGAAGGGCTGTCGGGCACGGGTCCGAAGGCCGGCGGCGCGCTGTACCTGCAGCGCCTGCTCGCGACGCGTCCGTCGGGCCTGCCGCGTTCGCTCGCGCAGACGCTGATCGCGGACGGTGCGGTTGACGGCGAACAGCGCAGCAACCCGGCGGCGGCGCTCACCGCGCTGCGCGACTGGCTGATCGAGCAGCGCGAGCCGGCGCTGGCCGCACGCTGCGACGGCTATCTGGCGCAGGTGCCGGCCGGTGCGACCGCGGTGCTGACCGGGCCGACGGGCGAGCGAAACACGTATACACTCGGCCCGCGCGGCACGGTGCTGTGTGTCGCGGCCACGCCGGGCGGCGCGCGCGCGCAGTTCGCGGCGGTGCTGGCGACGGGCAACCGCGCGCTGTTCGCCGGCGCAGCGGGCGAGGCGCTGGTCGCCGCGCTGCCGGCTGCGCTGAAGGCGCATGCGGCCGTGCGCAAGCAGGCCGACGCGCCGTTCGACGCGGTGCTGTTCGAAGGCGACAGCGACGAACTGCAGACGCTCGTGAAGGACGTCGCGCAGCGGCCGGGCCCGATCGTGTCGGTGCAGGGCGTGTCGGCGGGCGCGTTCGAGAACGGCGACGCCGAAGACTACGCGCTCGAGCGCCTGCTGACCGAGCGTTCGGTGAGCGTGAACACGGCCGCGGCGGGCGGCAATGCGAATTTGATGACGATCGGCTGATCATCCTTGCCGTTCGGATCAAACAAAGGAAGCGGCAAGGCGATCCCGAAGCCGCTCCATTTACCCTGGTACCAAGGAGATGCTATGCAACACACGATGAAAAAGCTGGCAGGCGCGACGTTCGTCGCCGTCATGTCGCTTGCGGGGACGGCCCATGCGGACGACGTGAAGATCGGTTACGCAGGGCCGATGACGGGCGCCCAGGCTCACTACGGCAAGGATATGCAGAACGGGATCGCGCTCGCGCTGGAAGATTTCAACGCGACGAACCCGAAGATCGGCGGCAAGGCAGTGAAGTTCGTGCTCGAGACGCAGGACGACCAGGCTGACCCGCGCACCGGCACGACGGTCGCGCAGAAGCTCGTCGACGACGGCATCAAGGGCATGCTCGGCCACTTCAACTCGGGCACGACGATTCCGGCCTCGCGCATCTACGCGAACGCCGGCATTCCGGAAATCGCAATGGCGACGGCGCCGGAATACACGCAGCAGGGTTACAAGACGACCTTCCGCATGATGACGTCCGACACGCAGCAGGGCTCGGTGGCGGGCACCTTCGCAGCGAAGGATCTCGGCATGAAGAAGATCGCGATCGTCGACGACCGCACGGCCTACGGCCAGGGTCTCGCCGACCAGTTCGAGAAGGCCGCGAAGGCCGGCGGCGCGACGATCGTCGACCGTGAATTCACGAACGACAAGGCCGTCGACTTCAAGGCGATCCTGACCAAGCTGAAGGCGGCGAAGCCGGACCTCGTCTACTACGGCGGCGCGGATTCACAGGCAGCGCCGATGGTCAAGCAGATGAAGACGCTCGGCATCACCGCACCGCTGATGAGCGGCGAAATGGTGAAGACGCCGACGTTCCTGAAGATCGCGGGCAACGCGGCCGACGGCACGATCGCATCGCTGGCAGGCCTGCCGCTCGAGGAAATGCCGGGCGGCAAGACCTACGCCGACAAGTACAAGAAGCGCTTCGGCGAAGACGTGCAGACGTACTCGCCGTACGCGTACGATGGCGCGATGGCGATGCTCAACGCGATGAAGAAGGCTGATTCGACCGATCCGGCGAAGTACCTGCCGGTGCTCGCGAAGACCGACATGGCCGGCGTCACGTCGTCGCACGTCGCGTACGACGCGAAGGGCGACCTGAAGAACGGCGGCATCACGATGTACAAGGTCGAGAAGGGCGAGTGGAAGCCGCTGAAGAGCATCGGCGGCAAGTAAGCATGGCGTGAGTCGCGGGCGGCATCGAAGGGCGCCGCGCGAGACATCATGTGAAGAAGCCACCGGGCCGTCGGGTCCGGTGGCTTTTTCTTTGGCGTCGGCGGCGGGTTCGGCGCCCGTCAGGCCGGGTACGCGCGCTGCAGCAGCGCGGCGACGTCGAGCGCGTGCGGATCGAAGCCGCCCGCGATGCGGCCCCAGTCGGGCGCGGCAAGCCGCGTCGCGATGAACGCGTCGGCGACGGCCGCGGGCGCGTCGCGCCGCAGCAGGCAGGCCTGCGCGACGAGCGCGAGCCGCTGCGCGAACACGCGGGCCGATGCCTCGAGCGTATCGGCCGGTGCCGCGAGCATCGCGCGCAGCGCATCGAGCGCCGCGCGGATGCGCGGTTCGCCCGCGCCGAGGTCGGTCAGTTCGGCGAAGAGCGCCGCGGCCGCGTCGGGCTCGCGCGACACCGCGCGCAGCACGTCCAGGCACATCACGTTGCCGGAGCCTTCCCAGATCGAGTTGACCGGCGCTTCGCGGAACAGCCGCGCGATCGGGCCGTCGTCGACGTAGCCGTTGCCGCCGAACACTTCCATCACCTCGCCGGTCAGCTCGACCGCGCGCTTGCAGACCCAGAATTTCGCGGCGGGCGTGACGATCCGCTTCCACGCGCGTTCGCGCGGCGAGTCGTCGCGCTCGAATGCGTCGGCGAGACGCATCGCGAGCGCGAGCGCGGCCTCGCTTTCGAGCGCGAGATCGGCGAGCACGGTGCGCATCAGCGGCTGCTCGGCGAGCGCGCGGCCGAACGCATGGCGCTGGCGCGTGTACGCGATCGCCTGCACGACGCCCTGGCGCAGCATCGCCGCGCTGCCGAGCACGCAGTTCAGCCGCGTGTGCGTGGCCATCTCGATGATGGTCGGAATGCCGCGGCCTTCGTCGCCGAGCATGATGCCCCACGCGTCGTTCAACTCGATCTCGCTGCTCGAGTTGCTGCGGTTGCCGACCTTGTTCTTCAACCGCTGGATCTCGACCGCGTTCTTCGTTCCGTCGGGCCGCCAGCGCGGCACGTAGAAGCACGACGGGCTGCCCGCTTCGGTGCGCGCGACGACCAGATGCGCGTCGCACATCGGCGCGGAGAAAAACCACTTGTGGCCGCGCAGCCGGTATTCGCCGCCGCGTCCGCCCGTGCCGATGGCGCTCGCCAGCGTGGTGTTCGCGCGCACGTCGGAGCCGCCCTGTTTCTCGGTCATGCCCATGCCGAACCAGATCGAGCGCTTGTCGGCGAGCGGCACGTCGCGCGGATCGTAGTCGTCGCTGTACAGCTTGTCGCGCAGCAGATCCCACAGCGCGGGTTCCTTCTGCAGCACCGGAATCGCGGCCTGCGTCATCGTCGCCGGGCACAGCGTGCCGGCCTCGATCTGGCCGTGCAGGTAGAAGCCGGCCGCCGTCGCGGCCCAGCGGCCCGGGCGCGTATCGCGGAACGCGAGCGACACGAAGCCTTCGTTGCGGTACATGCCGAGCAGCGTGTGCCACGCGGGATGGAAGTCGACGCGGTCGATGCGCCGGCCGCGGCGGTCGAATGCGTTCAGTTCCGGCGTGTGGCGGTTCGCTTCGTCGGCGAGCTGCGCGGTGTCGGCGCTGCCGAGCCGCGCGCCGTACGCGTCGAGCCTCGGCACGGCCCAGCCGGCGCCCGCGCGGGCAAGAGCCTCGCGCAGCGCGACGTCGGTGGCGAAGAGGTTATAGTCGACCAGTTCGTCGAACTGGTTCGTGACGGCATGGGTCGATTCGGTCATAGGGCTGTCTCCGGTCTCGTGCTTCGCGGTCTGCCGGTCAAACGCGTTTCCGCTGAATTTCAGAGTAGCAAATATGCCGCCGCGACATGTTCAGGTTCCGGCGCCGCCCGGCCAGCCGGCGGCGCCACCCGCGCCCGCGTTGCGCCGCCGGCCGCGCCAGTCGCGCGCGCAGGCCACCTCCGACGCGCTCCAGCAGGCCTTCGTTCAGCTTTTGCTCGAGCGCGGTTACGCGAAGGCGACGATCCGCGAAATCGCGGCCGTCGCGGGCGTGAGCGTCGGCACCTTCTACGAATACTTCGGCGACAAGCAGAGCCTCGCCGCGCTGTGCATCCACCGACGCGTGCTGGCGCTGGCCGACCGGCTGCGCGAAGCGGCGCACGGGCTGCGCGGCGTGCCGCGCGCCGCGCTCGCCGCCGCGCTCGTCGATTTGCAGGTCGATGCGATCGCCGCCGACGCTGCGTCGTGGAGCGCGTTCTTCGCGCTGGAGCGGCAGGTGTCGCCGCTCGCCGCATACCGCCGCCATTACGACGCGTATGTCGCGCTGTGGCGCGACGCGCTTGCGCAGTGCAGCGATCCACCGCCGGCCGCGCGGCTCGACGGGATCGCGCGGATGGCGCATGCCGTCTGCTACGGCGGCGTGTCGCAGGCGCTGCTCACGCTCGGGCCGGCGCTCGACTTCGCCGCGTTGCGCGGCGAGTTGCAGGCCGTGCTGGGCGCCTATCTGGCGGCCGCGGGCGCGTGATGCGGGGCGTGGCCGCGCGTCCGGGCGGCCGAGCGGCCGGCGCAAGCCCGTCGCGAGCGTGAACAGGCCCAAGGGGAAAAATGCCAGATGCGCATGCATTGCCGGCCGCACGGCCTGGGCATTGAGCCTTGCGCATGGCGAGGCATGAGAAAAATGCATGGCCGCCATGACGAACTTTCGATTGTCCACCCTTATTGGCTCGGGCTAAATCATGCGTCACGAGCCGGGCCGCGCGTCGCGCGGGCCGGCGCGAAGGACAACTGAAGGAGGAGTCATGCGAAGCGCCACCACGCCCCGCTCGAAACTGCCGGACGTCGGGACGACGATCTTCACGGTGATCGGCCAGCTCGCCGCGCAGCACGATGCGCTGAACCTATCGCAGGGCGCGCCGAATTTCGCGCCCGATCCGGCGCTCGTCGAGGGCGTCGCGCGCGCGATGCGCGACGGCCACAACCAGTACGCGCCGATGGCCGGCGTCGCGTCGCTGCGCGAGCGCCTCGCGGAGAAAACGGAGGCGCTGTACGGCACGCGCTACGACCCGGGCACCGAGATCACGGTGATCGCGAGCGCGAGCGAAGGGCTCTACGCGGCGATCAGCGCGCTCGTGCATCCGGGCGACGAGGTGATCTATTTCGAGCCGTCGTTCGACAGCTATGCGCCGATCGTGCGATTGCAGGGCGCAACGCCGGTTGCGATCAAGCTGTCGCCCGAGCATTTCCGCGTGAACTGGGACGAAGTGGCCGCGGCGATCACGCCGCGCACGCGAATGATCATCGTCAACACGCCGCACAACCCGACCGCGACGGTGTTCTCCGCCGACGATCTCGAACGGCTCGCGCAGCTCACGCGCAATACCGACATCGTGGTCCTGTCGGACGAGGTCTACGAGCACGTGGTGTTCGACGGCGCGCAGCATCAGAGCGTCGCGCGTCACCGTGAGCTCGTCGAGCGCAGCGTGATCGTGTCGTCGTTCGGCAAGACGTTCCACGTGACGGGCTGGCGGGTCGGCCATTGCGTCGCGCCGGCCGAACTGATGGACGAGATCCGCAAGGTGCACCAGTTCATGGTGTTCTCGGCCGATACGCCGATGCAGGTCGCGTTCGCGGAAATCCTCGCGCGGCCGGAAAGCTATCTCGGCCTGTCGGCCTTCTACCAGGCCAAGCGCGACCTGCTCGCGCGCGAGCTGGCCGGTTCGCGTTTCGAGCTGCTGCCGAGCGAAGGCTCGTTCTTCATGCTCGCGCGGTTCCGGCACTTCTCGGACGAACGCGACAGCGACTTCGTGTTGCGCCTGATCCGCGATGCGCGCGTCGCGACGATCCCGCTGTCGGCGTTCTACACCGACGGCACCGACGCGGGCGTGATCCGGCTCAGTTTCTCGAAGGACGACGCGACGCTGATCGAAGGCGCGCGGCGGTTGCGTTCGCTGTAATCGCGGGCGCGGCCCGCACCCCAAGCAGGCGACGTGTACGTCGCACGGAAAGTCACCGCCGGAACCGGAGCACGTGCGACCGCACGGCGCCGGCCGACAAGCCAGGAGATCACGATGAAGCATGCACACACCCTCAAGCTCGCGTTCGCACTTGCGTGCGCGCTCGGTTCCGGCGCGGCGCTCGCCGACGGGCAGACGCTGCGTTTCGGCCTCGAGGCGCAATACCCGCCGTTCGAGTCGAAGGCGCCGAACGGCGATCTGCAGGGCTTCGACATCGACGTCGGCAACGCCGTCTGCCAGACCGCGAAGCTGTCGTGCAAGTGGGTCGAGACGTCGTTCGACGGGCTGATTCCCGCGTTGAAGGGCCGCAAGTTCGACGCGATCAACTCGGCGATGAACGCGACCGAACAGCGGCGCCAGGCGATCGACTTCACGACGATCATCTACCGGGTGCCGACGCAGCTGATCGCGCGCACCGGCAGCGGCCTGCTGCCGACGCCGGAATCGCTGAAGGGCAAGCGCGTCGGCGTGCTGCAGGCGTCGATCCAGGAAACCTACGCGAAGGCGCACTGGGAGCCGGCCGGTGTGTCGATCGTCGCGTATCAGGATCAGAACCAGGTGTATGCGGATCTCGTGGCGGGCCGTCTCGACGCAACGCTGGTGCTCGCGCCGGCCGGCCAGCGCGGCTTCCTGTCGCGCCCGGACGGCAAGGGTTTCGCGTTCGTCGGCCAGCCGGTGCGCGACGACCGGATTCTCGGCAGCGGGATCGCGTTCGGCCTGCGCAAGGGCGACGACGCGCTGAAGGCGAAACTCGATTCCGCGATCGACAAGCTGAAGGCGGACGGCACGGTGAAGTCACTCGGCCAGAAGTACTTCGGCGATATCGACATCTCCACCAAGTAAGCGGACACGCACGATGCAGAGCCTGGATACGGGCGGAGAGCCTGGCGGCGACGGCGCGGCGGCGCCGGCGGACGACGCGCTCGAGGCAGCGCTCGTCGCCGCACTGGGCGACACGCTGGTCACGCGGGCGGCCGAGATCGATCCGCGCTACTTCACCGCGTACAACGAGCCGGCCGGTGTGCGGCCGCGCGCGCTGGTGCGGCCGCGCAGCGTCGACGACGTGTCGCGCACGCTCGCGCTGTGCACGCGGCTCGGGCAGCCGGTCGTGCCGCAGGGCGGCCTCACCGGGCTCGCGCGCGGCGCGGTCGCGCTGGGCGGCGAGATCGTGCTGTCGATGGAGCGTTTCGCGGGCGTCGAGGCAATCGACGCGGCGGCGGGCACGATGACGGTGCGCGCCGGGACACCGTTGCAGGCGGTGCAGGAGGCCGCGCACGCGGCGGGTTTCACCTTCGGCGTCGATCTCGGCGCACGCGGTTCGTGCCAGATCGGCGGCATGCTCGCGACCAACGCGGGCGGCACGCGCGCGATCCGCTACGGCATGATGCGCGAGCAGGTGCTCGGGCTCGAGGCCGTGCTCGCCGACGGCACCGTCGTGTCGTCGATGAACCGGATGCTGAAGAACAACGCGGGCTACGACCTGAAGCAGCTGTTCATCGGCAGCGAAGGCACGCTCGGCGTCGTTACGCGCGCCGTGCTGCGGCTGCATCCGAAGCTCGCCGCGCCGGCCACCGCGCTCTGCCGCGTGCATGGCTACGATGCCGTCGTCGGGTTGTGGAACCGCCTGCGCGCACTGCCCGAGATCGTCAGTTTCGAAGCGATGTGGCCGGCCTTCTACGACTACGTCGCGGGCCACACGCCCGGCGTCGTCGCGCCGTTCGCGGGCGACGGCGGCTTCGCGGTGCTGATCGAGTGCGCGACGAGCGCACCGGGCGGCGATGCGTGCCAGGCGCTGGAAACCGGCCTGGCGGATGCGATCGAGGCGGGGCTGGTCGACGATGCCGCGCTCGCGACGTCCGAGCGGCAGGCGCGCGACCTGTGGACGTTGCGCGAGGGCCTTGCGATCGATGCGCTGCCGCATCTGGTGAACTTCGACGTGAGCCTGCCGACGGGCGAGCTCGGCCGGTTCGCCGAGCGCTGCGAGGCGGCGTTGCGTGCGGTGTGGCCCGACATCGTGTGCCTGTTCTTCGGCCACGTCGGCGACGGCAACGTGCATATCGGCGTATCGCTCGCCGGCATGCGCGACGCGGACGCCGACGCGATCGATCGCTGCGTCTACGCGGTCGTTCGGGACATGGGCGGCTCGGTGTCGGCGGAACACGGCATCGGCATGCTCAAGCGTGCCTATCTCGCGCACACGCGCAGCGAAGCGGAAATCGGCTTGATGCGGCGCCTGAAGGCCGCGCTCGATCCCGCGGGCGTGCTCAATCCCGGCAAGGTGCTTTGATCGGCGCGAGCCGAGGCGGGCACGTCAGCCGTCGACCCAGCGCAGCGCGCCGATCTTCAGGTGTTCGACGACGCTGCGCGCCCAGTCGAGCTCCGCGTTGAGCAGCACGAGCGCATGCTCGTTCTGCAACAGAAACAGGCGCGGCACCTGGTCGTTCTGCGCGGCGTTGCGCAGCGACTCGAGACGTTCGCGTTCGGTGTCGAGCGCGGCGATGCGGCGCTCGAGTTGCTGGCGCGCATCGTCGGCATCGAGCAGCGGCAGGAATGCGAGACCGGCGCCGAACGCCGGAAACTCGCGCGCGGGCTCCGCGAGCAGCGCATGCAGCCACGCCTGCCCGGCCGTATGCCCGGCTTCGGTCAGCGTGTACAGCGTGCGTTCGGGAAACGCGCCGTCGCGCTCGGTATCGTGCACGACGATCAGCCCGTCGCGCAGCAGCCGGTCGATCGTCTGGTAAAGGCTCGTGCGCTGCCGCACGTTGACGACTTCGTCATAGCCGCGCGCCTTCAACTGCTGGAGCATTCCGTATGGATGCATCGGCGTTTCGGTGAGTGTCGCGAGGACCGCGAGCGCGAGCGGAGACGGGCGGCTTGTTGCCATGAATAGTTCTATTATGTCTAGTGAGAATATAACTAGTATCGACTAGACCATCTTGTTTCACAAGGGTTTCAGCCGAGGTGTGAGCGCTTCGCAACCGGCGGGACGGTTTCCATCGTCGTGAGGCCGTGAACGATTCCGCAGTCCTCGACCGAATGTGCGCCGACACACTGGCGGCGCAATTCGGTCAGCTGATCGCGCAGATGCGTCAGTTCGGCGAGGCGCGCGTCGACGTGGCCGATGTGCTCGTCGAGCAGCGCGTTGACCGAATCGCACGGGTCGGCCGGCGTGTCGGTGAGCTGGAGCAGCGCGCGGATTTCGTCGTGCGCCATGTCGAGCGCGCGGCAGTTGCGGATGAAGCGCAGCCGCTCGACGTGCACATCGGTGTAGTTGCGGTAGTTCGAATCGGTGCGCTCGGCGTCCGGCATCAGACCCTCCTTCTCGTAGAAGCGGATCGTTTCGGGCGTGCAGCGGGCCGCCTTGGCCAGTTCGCCGATCTTCATGGCTCTCTCCGTTGTAAGGGTTGACCTTGTAGTGGCTTCAGGGTGTTAACTCTACACCGTCAAGCCATAGAGGAGGTTGTCATGACCGACGCCCAGCGTACCCCCGACCCACGACACCGCCATGCCGGCGGCGCCGATGCGTGCTGCGCCGACGCGCGCGACACGCAGGCGGCGACCGTTGCCGATGCGGCGCCGGCGGCCGGCGAGCACGCGCATGGCGACGCGGCGGCGCACCGCGTGCAGCCGCATGCATGCGGCCACGATCATGAGCACGATCACGCATCCGCGCACGGCACGGCGCACGATCACGGCGGCCATGCGCACGGCGACGGGCATGATCACGGAGCGGGGGGCTCGCACGATCACGACGCGCATGACCATGCCGGTCACGACCACGACCACGACCACGACCACGACCACGACCACGACCACGACCACGCGGCCGGCGCCTGCTGCGCGCCGGCCGCGCTGACGCTCGCGCCGCTGCCGGTCGCGCGGGCGACCGCGTCGGGTCACGTCCGCTCCGCGTTCCGGATCATGCAGATGGACTGCCCGACCGAGGAAACGCTGATTCGCAAGAAGCTCGGCGGAATGCAGCAGGTCTCGGCGCTCGAATTCAACCTGATGCAGCGGATGCTGACCGTCGAACACGTGCCCGGTGCGCAGCCGGCGATCGAAAGCGCGATCCGCACGCTCGGGATGACGCCGGAGGCCGCGTCGGCCGACGCACCGGCAGCCCCCGTCGCGCCGCCGCCCGCGAAGCCGTGGTGGCCGCTCGCGCTGGCCGGCGTCGCCGCGATCGCGTCCGAGGCCGCGAGCTGGGCCGGCCTGCCGGTGTGGCTGTCGGCGGTGCTGGCGCTCGCGGCGGTGCTCGCGTGCGGGCTGACCACTTACAAGAAAGGCTGGATCGCGATCCGCAACGGCAACCTGAACATCAACGCGCTGATGAGCATCGCGGTGACGGGCGCGATGGCGATCGGCCAGTGGCCTGAAGCGGCGATGGTGATGGTGCTGTTCACGATCGCCGAGCTGATCGAGGCGAAGTCGCTCGATCGCGCGCGCAACGCGATCCAGGGCCTGATGCAGCTCGCGCCGGACACCGCGACCGTGCAGGACGCCGGCGGCACGTGGCGCACGATCGAGGCCGCGCAGGTCGCGCTCGGCGCGATCGTGCGCGTGAAGCCGGGCGAGCGGATCGGGCTGGACGGCGAAGTGGTCGCGGGCCGCTCGACGGTGAACCAGGCGCCGATCACTGGTGAGAGCCTGCCGGTCGACAAGACGTCCGGCGACGCGGTGTACGCGGGCACGATCAACGAAGCGGGTTCGTTCGACTATCGCGTGACGGCGGTGGCCGCCAACTCGACGCTCGCGCGGATCATCCACGCGGTCGAGGAAGCGCAGGGCGCGAAGGCGCCGACGCAGCGCTTCGTCGACCAGTTCGCGCGCGTCTATACGCCGATCGTGTTCGCGGTCGCGCTGCTGGTCGCGGTGGCGCCGCCGCTCGTCATGGGCGGCGCGTGGCACGACTGGATCTACCGCGCGCTGGTGCTGCTCGTGATCGCGTGCCCGTGCGCGCTGGTGATCTCGACGCCGGTGACGATCGTGTCGGGGCTCGCGGCCGCGGCACGGCGCGGGATTCTCGTGAAGGGCGGCGTATATCTGGAAGAAGGCCGCAAGCTCGCGTGGCTCGCGCTCGACAAGACCGGCACGATCACGCACGGCAAGCCGGTGCAGACCGATTTCGACCTGCATGCGACGGACGTCGACGCGGCGCGCGTGCGTCACCTCGGCGCGAGCCTCGCGGCGCGCTCCGATCACCCCGTGTCGCAGGCGATCGCCGCCGCGGCCCGCGACGCGCAGACGGCAGCGTTCGCCGATGTAGAGGAGTTCGAAGCGCTCGTCGGGCGCGGCGTGCGCGGCACGATCGACGGCTCGCGCTACTGGCTCGGCAACCACCGCCTCGTCGAGGAGCTCGAACGCTGCTCGCCGGCGCTGGAGGCGAAGCTCGACGCGCTCGAGCGGCAGGGCAAGAGCGTCGTGATGCTGGTCGACGACACGCGCGTGCTCGGCATCTTCGCGGTGGCCGACACGATCAAGGACACCAGCCGCGCGGCGATCGCCGACCTGCACGCGCTCGGCATCCGCACCGCGATGCTGACCGGCGACAACCCGCACACCGCGCAGGCGATTGCGCGGCAGGCCGGCATCGACGATGCGCGCGGCAACCAGTTGCCCGAGGACAAGCTCGCGGCGGTCGAGGAACTGTCGGCGGGCGGTGCGGGCGCGGTCGGGATGGTCGGCGACGGCATCAACGACGCACCGGCGCTCGCGCGCGCCGACATCGGCTTCGCGATGGGCGCGATGGGCACCGACACGGCGATCGAGACGGCCGACGTCGCGCTGATGGACGACGACCTGCGCAAGATCCCCGCGTTCGTGCGACTGTCGCGCGCGACGCATCGCGTGCTGGTGCAGAACATCGGCTTCGCGCTCGGCGTGAAGGTCGTGTTCCTCGGCCTCACGGTCGCGGGGCTCGGCACGATGTGGATGGCCGTGTTCGCCGATGCGGGCGCGAGCCTGATCGTCGTCGGCAACGGGCTGCGGCTGCTGTCGAAGACAGGCGTGTTCGACGGCGCGACGGCGAAGCGATGAGGAGCGGGCGATGAGCTTTCTGAAGCGGATCCTGGGCGGCCACGGTGGCGGTCACGGCGGACGTGGCCACGGCAGCGGGCATGGAGGCGGCCACGGTAGCGGCGGGCATCATGGCGGGCAGCAACGCGGCGGTCCCGGCGGCCACGATGCGCGCGGCCGCGACCGTTACGGATGGGGCTGGCAGCCGTCGGCCGACGCGCAGCGCGGCCCGGGTGGCAACGTGCCGCTGCGCCAGCTCGCGTGCGCAGGCTGCGGCGCGATCAACGCCGCGGATGCGCGATTCTGCGCGCAGTGCGGCGTATCGCAGCGCGGCAAGGCGTGCAGCCGGTGCCACGCGGCGCTGGCCGCCGACGCGCGCTTCTGCCCTGGCTGCGGGACGCAGGCCGGGTAAGGCGCGATCGCCGGCCGTGCTGCCGGCGTGACGGTCGATCCCCAAGACGGCATGGCGCGCGGGCTCGGCGCCCCCGCGCCACCGCTCAACGCAGCGGCAAATGAATCTCGGTGCGCAGGTCGGCCGGCGCCGCATCCATCGGCGTATTCAGATACAGCTCGAACGGCGGCGCATCGGCGGCTTCGCGGCCCGAGTGCCGCAGCCAGTCGCCGTACAGCCACTGGTAGGCCGTCTTCAGGTCCGCATACGGCCCCGTGTGCAGCAACACCGCGTACTCGCCGCCGGCAACCGCGATGCGCTCCACGGGCGGCGTCGGCTCGACGTCCGGCGCGCCGTCGGCCGGCACGAAGCACGCTTTCGCGCGCAACTGCGCCTCGGGCGTCGTATCCGGATCGTCGTGGAAGATCCCGATCATCCTCGCGCCGGGGCCGATCAGCCCGTGCCGCCCGGCCCACGCGCCGATCTGCCCGAACGCGTCGCCGACCTTCAGGTACGCGCCCGTATGCGGCACCGCATAACCGCGCAGTTCCGGCAGCCGCCGGATCTCGACTTCCTGCTTGAACATGTCTTCCTCTCCTCGCTGTAACGGATAAATCGGCCGGTGGACCCCGGCGAGCCGGTGCTGCGCGGGGGGCACGCCGTAAGCATCGCGAAATGCGCGGGCAAACGCGTGCGTCGAGCCGTAGCCGGCGCGCCGCGCGATCGCGTCGAGCGGCAGCGCCGTGCACACGAGATCCTCGGACGCGCGCACGATCCGCATCCGCCGCACCGTCAGCACGATCGACTCGCCGTACAGCGCGCGATATACGCGTTGCCAGTGATACGGCGACAGGCACGCGATTTCGGCGAGCCGGTTCAGGTCGAGCGTGTCGTCGAGGTGCGTGAGGATGTAGTCGTGAACGCGCGCGACGCGTGCCGCATAGCGGGCCCACGCGGGCGTTTCGGCTTTCGTGTCGACGGTCATGCGTGCATCCCGGGCAAGAGTCGACGCCACGGTAGCACGCCGCCGATTGATAAATCTTGCGGAAATGCGTAGGGCAAAGAATTCCGGCCCTTTTTATTTCGGCGAAATTGGGTCTCGTTCCCGTCGATCTATGTCTAAAGTTAAAGACGGTGAAATCGGGTGATCGCGTCATTTTTCTCAGGTAAGTTGCCCGGACGGCAACGCACGGTTTTCGAAGTACGCAGGTAGTTCGTCGATGTTCAATCGCAACGCCACGTTTTTCGGGAGAAGAAGAAATGGATGCTTCCAGCTTCATCACGTCGCTGCAGACCACGCTAGGTGGATACCTGCCCAAGATCGCCGGCGCGATCGGCATCCTGGTGATCGGCTGGCTGATCGCCGTGGCGGTGCGGGCCGGCGCGCTCCGGCTGCTCAACGCGCTGAAGGTCGATCAGCGGATCAACGAAAGCACCGGCCAGGGCGCGTGCGTCGAGCGGATCATCGCCGGCGGCCTGTTCTGGCTCGTGCTGCTCGTCACCGCGGTGGGCATCTTCAACGTGCTCAACCTGTACGCGGTCTCCAATCCGTTCTCGCTGCTCGTCACGCATATCGTCAACTACCTGCCGAACCTGATCGGCGGCGCGGCGCTGACGCTGATCGCGTGGTTGATCGCATCGCTGCTGCGCAGCCTCGCGAACCGCGCGCTGAAGGCGAGCAAGGTCGACGACAAGCTGTCCGAAAGCGCGGGCATGCAGCCGATGAGCGGCTATCTCGGCGACGTGCTGTTCTGGCTCGTGATCCTGATGTTCCTGCCGGCGATTCTCGCGTCGTTCGCGCTGTCCGGCCTGCTGTCGCCGGTGCAGGGGATGGTCGACAAGCTGCTCGCGATCGTGCCGAACCTGTTCGCGGCCGCGGTGATCGGCTTCGTCGGCTGGATCGTCGCGCGCGTGCTGCGCGGTCTCGTGACGAACCTGCTCGTCGCCGCCGGCGCCGATCGGCTCACGCAAGGCCTCGACAGCCCGACTCCGGTGCGCGTGTCGAGCCTGATCGGCACCATCGTCTACGTGTTCGTGTTCGTGCCGACGCTGATCTCCGCGCTCGACGCGCTGAAGATCGACGCGATCTCGATCCCGGCCACCAACATGCTGAACCAGTTCCTCGGCGCGGTGCCGGACATCGTCGCGGCGATCGTGATCGTGCTCGTCACGTTCTACTTCGCGCGCTTCGTCGCGTCGCTCGCGCAGAAGCTGCTGGAGGCCGCCGGCGTCGACGGGCTGCCGGCCGTGCTCGGCGTCGAGCGCGTGTTTTCGGGGATCCTGCAGCCGTCGGTGCTGGTCGCGCGGCTGATCGTGTTCTTCGCGATGCTGTTCGCGTCGGTCGAGGCCGCGAACCGGCTCGGCTTCACGCAGGTGCGCGACGTCGTCACGCTGTTCATCGAATTCGGCGGCCACGTGCTGATGGGCGGCGTGATCCTCGTGATCGGCGTGTGGCTCGCGGGCCTCGCGCGCCGCGTGATCGAGCAGGCCGACCGCGAGCACAGCGTGCTGTTCGCGCGGATCGCGCAGTTCGCGATCCTCGGCCTGGTGTTCGCGATGGGGCTGCGCGCGATGGGCATCGCCAACGAGATCGTGCAGCTCGCGTTCGGCCTCGTGCTCGGCGCGATCGCGGTGGCGGTCGCGCTGTCGTTCGGCCTCGGCGGCCGCGAAGCCGCCGGCAAGCTGCTCGACCGCTGGTTCAACCAGCGCGGCGGCGGCCCGTCGGGCCAGTAAGCGTCGGCCGTCCGGCCGCCTCGTGCGGCCGGACGGCGCGCGCGGGACGACCGCCTCGCGCGGCCGGCGTTGCCGTCAGCGAAACGTCAGCCGTCATCTTTGCCGAATTTCGATAACACGTCGTTTAATGACTCTCTAGCATCGATTCTCAGTCGCGCGGGCCTGGCAGGCCGGCGCCTTTCAGGAGAATCCGATGAAAGCAGAGTCGAATGGCCGGCCCGTCGCCGGCGCCAAGTCGTCCGGCCAGCCCGCGCTGCAGCAGACGCTCGGGACCTGGCAACTGTGGGGCATCGCGGTCGGCCTCGTGATTTCAGGCGAATACTTCGGCTGGAGCTACGGCTGGGCGAGTGCGGGCACGCTGGGTTTCGTCGTCACCGCGCTGTTCGTCGCGGCGATGTACACCACCTTCATCTTCAGCTTCACCGAGCTGACGACGTCGATCCCGCACGCGGGCGGCCCGTTCGCGTATGCGCGCCGTGCGTTCGGCCCGGCGGGCGGCTATCTCGCCGGCGCGGCGACGCTCGTCGAGTTCGTGTTCGCGCCCCCCGCGATCGCGCTCGCCATCGGCGCGTACCTGCACGTGCAGTTTCCGGGGCTCGAACCGAAACACGCGGCGATGGGCGCGTATCTCGTATTCATGGCGCTGAACATCGTCGGTGTGCAGATCGCCGCGACGTTCGAGCTGGTCGTCACGCTGTTCGCGATCTTCGAGCTGCTGGTGTTCATGGGCGTCGTGTCGCCGGGCTTCGCGTGGAGCAACTTCATGAAGGGCGGCTGGTCGGGCGCCGATCATTTCAGCGTCGGCGCATTCCACGGCATGTTTGCGGCGATCCCGTTCGCGATCTGGTTCTTCCTCGCGATCGAAGGCGTCGCGATGGCCGCCGAGGAGGCGAAGAACCCGAAGCGCTCGATCCCGATCGCCTACGTGGCCGGCATCCTGACGCTCGTCACGCTGGCCATCGGCGTGATGGTGTTCGCCGGCGGCGCGGGCGACTGGACCAAGCTCGCGAACATCAACGACCCGCTGCCGCAGGCGATGAAGTACATCGTCGGCGCGAACAGCGGCTGGATGCACATGCTCGTGTGGCTCGGGCTGTTCGGGCTCGTCGCGTCGTTCCACGGGATCATCCTCGGCTATTCGCGCCAGATCTTCGCGCTGGCCCGCGAAGGCTACCTGCCGGAATGGCTCGGCAAGGTGCATCCGCGCTTCAAGACCCCGCATCGCGCGATCCTCGCGGGCGGCGTGGTCGGCATCGCGGCGATCTACAGCGACGAGCTGATCCAGTTCGGCGGCCAGACGCTCACCGCCAACATCGTGACGATGTCGGTGTTCGGCGCGATCGTGATGTATATCGTAAGCATGGCGGCGCTGTTCAAGCTGCGCCGTTCGCAGCCGAACATGGCGCGGCCGTTCCGCGCGCCGCTGTACCCGTTCTTCCCGGCATTCGCGATCGTTGCGGCCCTGATTTGCCTCGCGACCATGGTGTACTTCAACGGGCTGGTGGCGATGGTGTTCGTCGCGTTCCTCGCGCTCGGCTACGCGTACTTCCTCGCGACCCGTTCGCAGCGCGCGAGCGCGCCGGCCGACGTGCTGCTGGAAGAATGAGGATGGCGAACCCGAACGGCCGCTGGTGACGGCATCCGGCGCGCCCCGTCGAACGGGCGCGCCGTCGGCGTTTCGCAAGGCAAGGACTGGCAAGGAGATTCGAACGATGTCCTACACGGAGACGATCGGCCCGCGTACGTACCGCTTCGCGGACCTGAAGACGCTGCTCGCGAAGGCGAGCCCGCTGCGCTCCGGCGACCAGCTCGCCGGCGTCGCGGCGGCAAGCGAGGAGGAGCGCGTCGCCGCGAAGATCGCGCTCGCGGGCGTGCCGCTGAAGGCGTTCCTGAACGAGGCGGTGATTCCGTACGAACACGACGAGGTCACGCGCCTGATCCTCGACGATCACGACGCGGCCGCGTTCGCGGAAATCTCGCACCTCACCGTCGGCGACTTCCGCAACTGGCTGCTGTCGCCCGCGGCCGACGGCGCCGCGCTCGAACGGATCGCGCCGGGCCTCACGCCCGAGATGGTCGCGGCCGTGTCGAAGCTGATGCGCAACCAGGACCTGATCGCGGCCGCGCGCAAGCGCCGCGTCGTCACGCGCTTTCGCAACACGGTCGGGCTGCCGGGCCGGATGTCGGTGCGGCTGCAGCCGAACCATCCGACCGACGACGTGAAGGGCATCGCCGCGTCGATGCTCGACGGGCTGATGTACGGTTGCGGCGACGCGATGATCGGCATCAACCCGGCGACCGACAGCCTCGCGGCGATCGTGAAGCTGCTCGCGATGATCGACGGGTTCCGCGAGCGCTACGGCGTGCCGACGCAGTCGTGCGTGCTCACCCACGTGACCAACACGATCGCGGCGATCGAGAAGGGCGCGCCGGTCGACCTGGTGTTCCAGTCGATCGCGGGCACCGAGAAGGCGAACGCGAGCTTCGGGATCTCGCTCGCGCTGCTCGGCGAGGCGCGCGAGGCCGCGTTGTCGCTCGGGCGCGGCACCGTCGGCAACAACCTGATGTATTTCGAGACGGGCCAGGGCAGCGCGCTGTCGGCGAACGCGCATTTCGGCGTCGACCAGCAGACCTGCGAGGTGCGTGCTTATGCGGTCGCGCGCAAGTTCGATCCGTTCCTCGTGAACACGGTGGTCGGCTTCATCGGGCCGGAATACCTGTACGACGGCAAGCAGATCATTCGCGCGGGGCTCGAGGATCACTTCTGCGGCAAGCTGCTCGGCGTGCCGATGGGCTGCGACATCTGCTACACGAATCACGCGGAAGCCGACCAGGACGACATGGACACGCTGCTGACGCTGCTGGGCGCCGCCGGCATCAACTTCATCATGGGGATACCGGGCGCGGACGACGTGATGCTGAACTACCAGAGCACGTCGTTTCACGACCAGCTCTACGTGCGCGAGGTGCTCGGCCTGCGCCGCGCGCCCGAGTTCGAGGAATGGCTGGAGACGATGGAGATCGCCGACGCGCACGGCGCGCTGCGCGCCGCGAACGCGCGCGTGCCGCTGCTCGCGGGCGCGAACGACTGGATGGGGATTTCGGCATGAGCGACGCCGTCGAAAAGAATCCGTGGGCGCAGCTGAAGTCGTTCACGAACGCGCGGATCGCGCTCGGCCGCGCGGGCAGCAGCCTGCCGACCGCGCCGCTGCTCGCGTTCAACCTGTCGCACGCGCAGGCGCGCGACGCCGTGCACCAGCCGCTCGACGCGGACGCGCTGCGCCGCGAGATCGACGCGGCCGGCTTCGCGACGCTCGGCGTGCAGAGCGCGGCGCCCGATCGCCAGCATTACCTGCGCCGGCCGGATCTCGGCCGCAAGCTGTCCGACGACGGACGCGCGCTGCTGGCCGGCTACGGCGCGGCGCTCGACGATGCGCCGGACGTCGTGTTCGTGGTGGGCGACGGGCTGTCGGCCTTCGCGGCCGCGAAGCAGGCGCTGCCGTTGCTGCAGGCGGTGCGGCCGCGGCTCGACGCGGACGGCTGGCGCGTCGGCCCGGTGGTAGTCGCGACGCAGGCGCGCGTCGCGCTCGGCGACGAGATCGGCGAGCTGCTGCGCGCGCAGGTCGTCGCGATGCTGATCGGCGAACGGCCGGGGCTCAGTTCGCCGGACAGCCTCGGCGTGTACCTGACCTGGGCGCCGAAGGTCGGCTGCCACGACGCGCTGCGCAACTGCATCTCGAACGTGCGACCCGAAGGGCTGACGCATGCCGCCGCCGCGCACAAGCTGCATTACCTGATGACGCATGCGCGCAGGCTCGAGCTGACGGGCGTCGGCCTGAAGGACGACAGCGATGCGTTGTTGCCGCAGGCGGAAGCGGAGCGGATCGGCGCGGCGTGATGTGGCGGGTGGGGCCGTCCGTCTACTTGAACAACCGCTCGCACAGGAAGTCGACGAACACGCGCAGCTTCGGCGACAACTGCCGGCTCGACGGCCACACGATCGAGAACTGCCCCGGCGCGATCCGGTAGTCGTCGAGCACGGTGACGAGCGCGCCCGTGTCCAGCGCGTCGCGCGCGAGGAAGTCGGGCATGTAGCCGATGCCGAGCCCCGCCATCACCGCGCCGCGCAGCGCTTCCATGTTGTTGCAGGTCATCGCGGTGCGCAGCTTCAGCGGCGTACCGTCGTCGGCGGCGAGCGCCCAGTCCTGCAGCTTGCCGGTGGTCGGGAAACAGTAGCGCACGCAATCGTGCGTTTCGAGATCGTGCGGCGCCCGCGGCAGGCCGGCCCGCTCGAGATACGCGGGCGTCGCGCACAGCACGAACGCGAACGGGCCGAGCCGCCGCGACATCAGGCTCGAATCCGACAGCGGGCCGCTGCGGATCACCGCGTCGAAGCCGCCTTCGACGACGTCGACCATCCGGTCGTTGAAATCCAGGTCGAGCTCGACGTCCGGATAGCGCTGCCTGAATTCGGGCAGCACCGGCAGCAGGAACCGGTAGCCGATCACCGGCAGGCTCACGCGCAGCTTGCCGCGCGGGCGCTGCGCGGAGGCCGTCACGGTCGCTTCCGCATCACGAAAATCCTCGAGGATCCGCTGGCAGCGCTCGTAGAAATGACGTCCTTCGTCGGTCAGCGTGACGCGCCGCGTCGTGCGGTTGAACAGGCGCACGCCGAGCGACTGCTCGAGCCGCGCGATCGTCTTGCCGACGGCGGAGGCCGAGATGCCGAGCGCGCGGCCGGCCGCGACGAAGCTGAGCGCTTCGGCGGTGCGGACGAAGGCGGCGATGCCGTTCAGGTTTTCCATCGACGTAAGCGGGCGCGAAGCGGTGAATTGAAGAATTTTAGTCCGCTATATGCGGAGCTTCACGTTGTTTTTCGACGATTGAATCGAAATTATCGTTGATCGCACTTGAGGCGCATCCGCGCCGGCTTTTCGAGGAGCGATGATGGATCACCCGTTTTCAGCCGCTACAGCCACGTCGGCGCGCCGGCGCGTGTGGGTGCTTGTCGCCGTTTGCATGGCGGCGGTCGCGCTGCCGCTGTCGTTTTCGGGCGGCGCGGTCGCGACACCCGCGATCGGCCGCGACCTGCACGGCGGCCCGGTCGCGATGAACTGGATCACCAACGCGTTCATGCTCGCGTTCGGCAGTTTCCTGATGGCGGCGGGCGCGCTGGCCGACCAGTTCGGCCGCAAGCGCGTGTTCGCGATCGGCGTCGGCGGCTTCACGCTGATGTCGGTGGCGCTCGCGTTCGCGCCGTCGATGCTCGCCGTCGACCTGCTGCGCGCCGCGCAGGGGCTCGCGGCGGCCGCGGCGCTCGCGGGCGGCACGGCCGCGCTCGCGCAGGAATTCGACGGCGCGGCGCGCACGCGCGCGTTCAGCCTGCTCGGCACGACGTTCGGGATCGGGCTCGCGTTCGGGCCGGTGCTCGCCGGCGGCCTGATCGCGCATTTCGGCTGGCGCGCGATCTTCGTCACGGGCGCGGCGGCAGGCGCGTTGTCGCTCGCGTTCGGGTTGCCACGCATGCACGAGTCGCGCGATCCGCACGCGACCGGGCTCGACTGGCCCGGCACGGCCGCGTTCACCGCCGCGCTCACGCTGTTCACGTTCGGCGTGATCGAGGCACCCGCGCGCGGCTGGGCGCATCCGCTCGTTGTCGCGCTGCTGGCGGCCGCGGCGCTGGGCGCGTGCGCGTTCGTCGCGATCGAGACGCGCGTCGCGCGGCCGATGCTCGACCTGTCGCTGTTCCGGATTCCGCGCTTCGTCGGCGTGCAGGTGCTGCCGGTGTCGACCTGCTGCTGCTACATCGTGCTGCTCGTCGTGTTGCCGCTGCGCTTCATCGGCATCGACGGCTTCAGCGAAATCGGCACGGGTTGGCTGATGCTCGCGATCTCCGCGCCGATGCTCGTCGTGCCGCTCGTCGCGGCGACGCTCACGCGCTGGCTGTCGGCCGGCGTGATCTCGGGGCTCGGGCTGCTGCTCGCGGCGGCGGGCCTCGTGTGGCTGGACGTCGCGTTGCGCGGCGGCGCGGGGCCGGCGGCGATCGCGCCGATGCTCACGATCGGCGTCGGGGCCGGCATGCCGTGGGGGCTGATGGACGGGCTGTCGGTCAGCGTCGTGCCGAAGGAGCGCGCGGGGATGGCGACCGGAATTTTCAGCACGACGCGCGTGGCGGGCGAGGGGATCGCACTCGCGATCGCCGGCGCGGTGCTGGCGACGCTCGCGCACGCCGATTTGCGGCAGGCGGCGGGCGCATCCGACGCGGCGTTGCGCGCGGCCGCGCGGCTCGCCACCGGCGACCTCGCCGGCGCGGCGGCCGTGTTGCCGGGCGTCGGGCGTACGGCGCTGCTCGCGAGCTATACGCACGCGTTCGACCGGTTGCTGATCGGGCTCGCGGTCGTCACGGTGCTGTGTGCGGTGGTGGTGTTCGCGTTTCTGGGTGCACGGCCCGGGGCGACCGAAGCGCGCGGCGACGACGGTGAACATGCGCATCCCGACGCGCCGGCGCGCGGCCGAACCGAGCCGGCTTGCGCGGAGGCAAGCGGGCGGTGAGCGGGGCGTCGCCGGGGGGGCGCGGGTCGACGATCGCGGGCAGCGTGCCCGTGCATGTTGCGGTCACGCGGATCCGTGAACCGACGAGCGGCCCCGCGCGCGAACGACCGTCGGGCGTTGCGTCGCCCGCCGGGCACGCATTCGTCGGGAATGGCGCCGGCGCGCTCCGGCACCGACGACCCGCTCGACGCATCACGCTCGCCCAAGCGTCCGCGGCCGCGGCACCCCACCGGGCCCTGCACGCCCGCCTCGTGCCGACGACGAAATGGTGCCGCGCATCAAGCCAGCACGAGCGGCGGCAATCCCGCATCGGCCCGCGCCTGCGCGCTTTCCACCTCGACGACCACATAGCGCAGCGCATCGGGCCACAGGTGCGCGCGACTGCCGGCATCTTCATCGATCGCTGCGCGCCCTTGCACGAGCCACGTCGTCTGCCGGACGAAATCGACGAACAGCAGCGCGATCGCCGGATTCACGAGCAGGTTGCCGATCGTGTTGAACAGGTTGTTGCCCGCGAAATCGGGCAGCACGAGCGTACGGCGATCGGGCAGGTCGACGAGCGGGGCGAACGAACCGTCCGCGCGCGGCTGCCGGCCGCGATACGAGCAGTCGCTGTCGCCCGCCGCGTTCGCGGTCGCGACGATCAGGAATGCCTGTTCGTGGATGAACGCGACGGCATCGTCGCCGAGGGGACGCGGGTCGTTCATGGTTCGGTCGGCGCGTGGCCGGTGCGTGCGGATCCGCGTTCCACACGCAAGCGACATGCCACGCTGCGCGCGGCGCGCGCGGCGACGCGTGCGCGGGCGCGCTGTGGAAAATCAGAACACCCGCCGCGCCGCCTGTGCCGTCGCGGTGTTCAGATTCGGCACACTCGTTTTCCGTGCGCCGGCATCGCTTGCGGCGGGTGGCCGGACGCACCGCTCCTGATCCTTTCTCGGCCCGTGTGGCACGCATGTTGCGTAAACCGTGCAGCGCGATCCAACCGGCGCTGCATTCACACAAGCACGATGAACAGGAGACATGTATGAACCCGTTTGACCTGAAACAACTGGGCCTCGACGTCGAATATCCGTATCGTCAGCAGTACGACAACTACATCGGCGGCAAGTGGGTTGCGCCGGTGAAGGGCGAGTATTTCGAGAACGTGTCGCCGATCAACGGCAAGCCGTTCTGCCGCGTGCCGCGCTCCGGCGCCGACGACATCGAGGCCGCGCTCGATGCCGCGCACGCCGCGCGCCGCAAGTGGGGCAAGACGTCGGTCGCCGAGCGCGCGAACCTGCTGCTCGCCGCCGCCGACCGGATGGAGAAGAACCTGAAGCTGCTCGCGGTGGCCGAGACGATCGACAACGGCAAGCCGCTGCGCGAGACGATGGCGGCCGACCTGCCGCTCGCGATCGACCACTTCCGCTATTTCGCGGGCTGCATCCGCGCGCAGGAAGGCGGCATTTCCGAGATCGACGACAACACCGTCGCGTATCACTTCCACGAGCCGCTCGGCGTCGTCGGCCAGATCATCCCGTGGAACTTCCCGCTGCTGATGGCCGCATGGAAGCTCGCGCCGGCGCTCGCGGCCGGCTGCTGCGTCGTGATGAAGCCGGCCGAGCAGACGCCCGCGTCGGTGCTGGTGCTGATGGAACTGATCGGCGACCTGTTCCCGGCCGGCACGATCAACATCGTCAACGGCTTCGGCAAGGAAGCGGGTGAGGCGCTCGCGACCAGCAAGCGCATCGCGAAGATCGCGTTCACCGGCTCCACGCCGGTCGGCAAGCACATCCTGCGCACCGCGGCCGAGAGTCTGATCCCGTCGACGGTCGAACTGGGCGGCAAGAGCCCGAACATCTTCTTCGCCGACGTGCTCGACCAGGACGACGCGTTCCTCGACAAGGCGCTCGAAGGGCTCGCGATGTTCGCGCTGAACCAGGGCGAGGTGTGCACGTGCCCGTCGCGGATCCTGATCCAGGAATCGATCTACGAACGCTTCATCGAGAAGGCCGTCGCGCGCGTCGAGCGCATCAAGGCCGGCCACCCGCTCGACCTGCAGACGATGATCGGCGCGCAGGCGTCGCAGCAGCAGCTCGACAAGATCCTGTCGTACATCGACATCGGCCGCGACGAAGGCGCGCAATGCCTGACGGGCGGCGAGCGCACGGCACCGGCCGCCGACCTCGGCACGGGCTACTACGTGAAGCCGACGATGCTGCTC
The DNA here is from genome assembly GCF_053427845.1 of Burkholderia sp. AW49-1. Taxonomy (NCBI): domain Bacteria; kingdom Pseudomonadati; phylum Pseudomonadota; class Betaproteobacteria; order Burkholderiales; family Burkholderiaceae; genus Burkholderia; species Burkholderia sp. AW49-1. The sequence continues at coordinate 130,860 of NZ_JBSAXF010000008.1, forward strand.
GGCAACAACAAGATGCGCGTGTTCCAGGAAGAGATCTTCGGGCCGGTCGCGTCGGTGATGACGTTCAAGGACGAGCAGGAAGCGATCGAACTCGCGAACGACACGTTCTACGGGCTCGGCGCGGGCGTGTGGACGCGCAACGGCACGCGCGCATACCGCATGGGCCGCGAGATCGAGGCCGGCCGCGTGTGGACCAACTGCTACCACCTGTACCCCGCGCATGCGGCGTTCGGCGGCTACAAGCAGTCGGGTATCGGCCGCGAGACGCACAAGATGGCGCTGTCGAACTATCAGCAGACGAAGTGCCTGCTGGTCAGCTACCAGGCCGAGGCGCTCGGGTTCTTCTGATCGCCGGAGCGGGGGGCGAAGTACGGGCCGGGCGGCGGCGCAACGCTGCCCGGTACGGTGGCCGGTGCCGGACGGCGGCGTGTCCGACACCGGATCGCCGTGCAACGTTCGACGGTCGGCCGATCGTCCGGCACTTCGCCGTTTTCGCCTTTCGTCATTCGATACGCGCGTCGGCTGCGCGGCACCGGCCGTCGCGCGTTCGCGCCCGCATCGCGCATCCATCGATGGCCCCGACGGAAACCAGCATGGCAGAACCGCCCCGACCCTATCCGCGTCACCCGGTGTTCCACGCGGGCGAGCTCGACGCGCAGCACCGGTTCGGCGTCGCCGACGAAGCCGAGCGGATGAGCGACGTCGTCACGACGCGGCTGAGCATCGGCGTGCGCCAGTTCATCGAATCGCAGCCGTTCATGTTCGTCGGCACGACGCGCGGCGGCCCGGCGCGCGTGACCTGCGACATCCTGCAGGGCATGCGCGACGCGAACGGCGACCTGTGGCCGGTCGTGCGCGTGATCGACACGAAGACGCTGCGCTTCGCGCTGTCGACGCACGGCGACGGCGACCGGATCGATGCGCGCGCGTGCGACGGCAGCGGCATCGGGCTGTTGTTCATCGATTTCGTGCGCGGCATTCGCTACCGGATCAACGGCCGCGGGACGTTGCGCGCCGATCTGCCGGCGGCGGATGCGGCGCCCTGGCCGGCCGGCAGCCCGATCGTCGAGTTGGCGGTCGCGCAGGCGTACGGCAATTGCGGCACGCGGGTCGTGCGGTTGCGGCCGGGCGCGTAGCGCGTCGCCGGGCTGCCCGCGGCGCGCATGCCGCACCCGCGCGGTGCGCGGCGCGCCGCCTCCGGGTGCGCCCTCATGGCGCGCGGCGGCCGCACGGCGTGCAATGACGGGCTTGTCGCCGGACCGCGCGGTTCGGCACGGGACTTGCGTGTTGGACGCAGTGCCGGGCAGGTGAGGAGAACACGATGGGTCAACGAGTGGAGTGCATGGCCGAGCCGACGGCCGAGAACACGCGGTGCAGCGCGCAGGGTGACGACGCGCTCGCCGGCCAGGCCGTGGTCAGCGTCGCGCACGACGCCGACGAGCAGGCGCGCAACCTGATCGGCTGGCGGCAGACTTACGACCAGCTCGCGGCCGGCCGCTTCGTCGGCACGCTGACCGAGCTGCCGCTCGACACGATGAAGCTGTTTCGCGAATCGACCAGCCACCTGCTGCGCCAGGCATGCGAGGTGCGCGGCGACGCGTACTGGTTCGGCATCCCGCTGGACAGCGACGGTACCGCGCGCGTCGATGCGTGCCGCATCGGGCCCGGTGCGCTCGCGTTCCGGCCCGGCAACGTCGAATTCGAATTGCTGACGCCCGCGCAGTTCTCGATCTACGGCGTCGTCGTGCGTGGCGACGTGCTGCGCCGCTACGCGGAGGAAGTCGAACACCGCGCGCTCGACGAGCGGCTGTTCACGCAGCATGTGATCCAGGTCGGCGACACGCGGCTCGCGCGCCTGTGCGCGCTGCTCGGCCACCGGCTCGACGGCGCGGCGGCCGTGGGCGGGCCGCTGCCCGGCGCGCAGCGCGACGACCTGCAGGCCGAGGTGCTGGCCGCGCTGTTCGATGCGTGCGCGCAACCCGCGGACGATGGCGCCGGCGGCGCACCGTCGACACGGCGCTGGATCGTCGAGCAGGCCCGCGAGTACGTGCTCGCGCACCGCACGCGCCCGGTCGGCGTGCCCGAGCTGTGCGAGCAACTGCACGTGAGCCGGCGCACGCTGCAGTACTGCTTCCAGGACGTGCTCGGCATGGCGCCCGCGACCTACCTGCGCACGCTGCGGCTGAACGGCGCGCGGCGCGACCTGTGCGGGCGGGCGGCAGGCTCGGTGCAGGACGTCGCGGAGGCGTGGGGCTTCTGGCACCTGAGCCAGTTCGCGACCGACTACCGGCGGCTGTTCGGCAAGCGGCCGTCGGAGACGCTGCGCGAGCGCGCGGTGACGGTGGCAGCCGGGTGAGCCGGGGCGGCGCATGGCTGCCGCTGCACGCCCGATCTTTCGGGCGATTTCCGTTTTTCTATCCGGACGTAGCCGCCGCGTCGCGCGGCGCAGGCCACGGCACGGCATCCCAGTCGATCGCCCGGTATGCGGCTTCGACCGCCGCGAGATCGTCCGGTCGCTCGCTGCGATGCAGCCCGTGCAGTTCGGCCGGCACCTCGAGCGTGACCGGCACGCAATGCGGATAGTCGCGTGCGCGCAGCGCCGGCCCGATCGTCGTGAAACAGCCGAGCGTCGGCACGTCGAAGCCGTCGGCGAGATGCAGCGCGGACGTATCGGGCGCGAACAGCACGCTCGCACCCTCGACCCAGGCAATGAAGCGCGCGGTGTCGGCCGCGTCGCGGCTCACGTCGACGTACGCGGGATGCGCGACCGGGCCGAAGCCGGCCACCGGCAGCCCGTAACGTTGCGCGAGGTGCTCGACGAGCGACGCGTGCAGCGCGGGCGGCACGCTGCGCACCGCGGTGCTCGCGGTCGGGCAGAACAGCACGTACGGCCGCCGCCATTCGGCCGGCAGCGCGGGCAGCCGCAGCCGCGCGAGCCAGCGGTTGCGCTTCGCGGCGGCCGGCACCGTGGCCGGATCCGCGCCGAGCGCGTCCAGGAAGAAGTCGATCATCGGCTGCCGCGCGAACGCGGGCCAGTACAGGTGATTGCCGAGATCGACGCACGGCGCGTGCGCGGGCAGTGCATCGGCGGCATACGGCAGCGCACGCGACGGTGCGACGACGTCGGCCGCGAGCGCATACAGCGCGTCGACGTAGCGCGGCGCGCGGGCCGGGCGGTACAACGTGAAGCGCAGGCCGGGATGCATCGTGCGCAGCGCGGCGAGCGCGGTCAGCCCGATCACCGAGTCGCCGAGCGTGACACCCATTCCGTTGATCACGTGCACGTCCGTCATGCGTTCGTAGTCGAGCCGGAACGGCTGGTGGGCGGCGTGCAGCAGGCCGAGCGCCGGCGCGGCCGGCACGTGATCCTCCACGGGGCCGCCGCCGTGCTCGAGGTCGTACGGCGCGACGAGCGTGCCGTCGGGCGCGAGCAGCGTGCCGGGGTGGGCGAGCGCGTCGTCGCGCGACAGCACGCGGCCGGCCGCTGCGGTGCGCAGTTCCACGGTCATGCGCCGCGCGCGCGACGGCCCTGCTCGCGGATCTGCTCGAGCGTCGCGGCCGGCGTGCTGGCGTCCTGCGGGATGCGGATCTCGATCAGCGCCGGCAGCCCGCAGGTCAGTGCGCGCTCCAGTGCCGGCGCGAAGTCGGCGGTGCGCTCGACCGTCTCGCCATGCGCGCCGAACGCGCGCGCATACGCGGCGAAATCGGGATTCGTGAGCCCGGTGCCGTGCACGCGGCCCGGATAGTTGCGCTCCTGATGCATGCGGATCGTGCCGAAATGACCGTTGTTGACGACGATTGCAACGATGTTCAGTCCGTACTGCATCGCCGTCGCGAGTTCGTTGCCGGCCATCATGAAGCAGCCGTCGCCGGCGAGCGCGACGACGGCGCGCGACGGATACAGCGACTTCGCGGCGAGCGCGGCGGGCAGCCCGTAGCCCATTGCGCCGCTCGTCGGCGCGAGCTGCGAGCGGAAGTGCCGGTACGCGAAGTGGCGATGCAGCCAGATCGCGTAGTTGCCGGCGCCGTTGGTCAGGATCGCGTCGTGCGGCAGGCGCTCGCGCAGTTGCACCATCACGTCGCCGAGCTGGACGTCGCCGGGCATCGGCAGCGGCGCATGCCATTCGCGGTATGCGCGGTGCGCGTCGGCAGCCGTGCCGGCCCACGCGGGATGCGCCGGCGGCTCGAGCGCGGCGAGCGGCGCCGCGATCTCCGGCATCCCCGACACGATCGGCAGGTCGGCCGCATACACGCGGCCGAGCTCGTCCGCGCCCTGGTGCACGTGGATCAGCGTCTGGCGCGTCTTCGGGATGTCGAGCAGCGTGTAGCCGCCGGTCGTCGCTTCGCCCAGGCGCGGGCCGAGCACCAGCAGCAGGTCGGCGTCGCGGATCCGCTTGCCGAGCGCGGGGTTGATCCCGAGACCGACGTCGCCCGCGTAGTTCGGGTGCGCGTTGTCGAAGGTGTCCTGGAAGCGGAACGCGCATGCGACCGGCAGTTGCCAGCGCTCGACGAAGGTGCGCAGGTTCGCGCATGCATCGGGCGTCCAGCCGCTGCCGCCGACGATCGCGAACGGCCGCTCGGCGCGCGCGAGCCGTTCGCGCAGCTCGTCGACCTGCGTGGCCGACGGCGACGCCGCGACGCGCTTCGCGGCCGGCACGACGGGCTGCGGCGCGCAGGCTTCGGACAGCACGTCCTCGGGCAGCGCGAGTACGACCGGACCGGGCCGGCCGGACGTCGCGACGTGAAAGGCGTGGCTCAGGTATTCGGGAATGCGGCGTGGGTCGTCGATCTGCGCGACCCATTTCGCCATCTGGCCGAACATCCGGCGGTAGTCGATTTCCTGGAAGGCTTCGCGGTCGAGGTGCTCGCGCGCGCACTGGCCGACGAACAGGATCATCGGCGTCGAGTCCTGGAACGCGGTGTGCACGCCGATCGACGCGTGGGTCGCGCCGGGCCCGCGCGTGACGAACGCGATGCCGGGCCGGCCGGTCAGCTTGCCGACCGCTTCCGCCATGTTCGCGGCGGCCGCCTCGTGGCGGCAGACGACCGTCTGGATGCGCGCGGTGTCGTCCGCCAGCGCATCGAGTACGGCGAGGAAGCTCTCGCCCGGCACGCAGAACACGCGTTCGACGTGATTGGCGAGCAACGCATCGACGAGCAGTCGCGCGCCGGAGGTGGCGCGCGGCTCGAGATCCTTGGAATGCGACATGGGCTGCCGTCTCCCTGGGTAGCGGGAGCTACAGCTTACGCCTGTCGGCGGGGCGCCGGTACGCCGGCCGATGAAAAGTGTCGGAACGAGCGGGCGGCGGCACGCCTCGGCGCGTGCGCCCGCCCGCCGTCACCGCATCAGCATTCGACGATATTCACCGCCAGCCCGCCGCGCGACGTTTCCTTGTACTTCGTCTTCATGTCGGCGCCCGTCTCGCGCATCGTCTTGATCACCGAGTCGAGCGACACGTAATGCGAGCCGTCGCCGCGCAGCGCCATGCGCGCCGCGTTGACGGCCTTCACCGATGCCATTGCGTTGCGCTCGATGCACGGGATCTGCACCATCCCGCCGACCGGGTCGCAGGTGAGGCCGAGGTTGTGCTCCATCCCGATCTCGGCCGCGTTCTCGACCTGCTGCGGCGTGCCGCCGAGCACGGCCGCGAGCGCGCCGGCGGCCATCGAACACGCGACGCCCACTTCGCCCTGGCAGCCGACTTCCGCACCGGAGATCGACGCGTTGAGCTTGTACAGAATGCCGATCGCGGCGGCCGTGAGCAGGAAGTCGATCACGCCCTGCTCGTTCGCGCCCGGCGTGAAGCGCGTGTAGTAGTGCAGCACGGCCGGGATGATGCCGGCCGCGCCGTTGGTCGGCGCGGTGACGACGCGGCCGCCGGCCGCGTTTTCCTCGTTGACCGCGATCGCGTACAGGTTGATCCAGTCGATCATCGACAGCGGATCCTGCAGCGCACGCTCCGGGCTGCCCGTCAGCGTGCGGTACAGCTGCGGTGCGCGGCGCTTGACCTGGAACGGGCCGGGCAGGTTGCCGTCGGCTTCCGGGTTGCCGATCCCGCAGCCGCGCGACACGCACGACTGCATCACGGCCCAGATCTTCAGCAGCCCGTCGCGCGTCTCTTCCTCGGTGTGCCACGCGCGCTCGTTTTCCCACATCAGCTGCGCGATCGACTTGCCGGTCGACTCGGCCAGCGCGAGCAGCTCCGCGCCGGTGCGGAACGGATGCGTCATCTGCTCGGCCGCGCTCAGCACCTTCGTGTTCGGCGCGCCGGCCGTCACGACGAAGCCGCCGCCGACCGACAGGTAAGTGCGCTCGACCAGTACTGCGCCGTTCGCGTCGGACGCGCGCAGCTTCATGCCGTTCGGGTGCTCGGGCAGCGCCTGGCGGTAGAACGCGATGTTTTCCTTCAGCACGAACGGCACCGGATGCGTGCCGAGCAGCGCGAGCTGCTTCGACTTGCGGACGTCCTCCAGACGCGCGTCGATCGTGTCGGGATCGACGGTGTCGGGCGCGTCGCCGAGCAGGCCGAGCATCACGCCGCGATCGGTGCCGTGGCCCTTGCCGGTGGCGCCGAGCGAGCCGTACAGCTCGACCTTCACGTTGGCCGTCGCGTCGAGCAGCCCGTCGCGCTCGAGGCCCTGGACGAACATCAGCGCCGCGCGCATCGGTCCGACCGTATGCGAACTGGACGGGCCGATGCCGATCTTGAAGAGGTCAAACACGCTGACTGCCATTTCGATTCCTGCCTTGCTTTGAGAATAGTGCTAACGCGCCTGCAATGGCAGGCACGCGGCGAGCCATGCGGGCGGATTGGGGGAAAGCTGCCGCGCGACGCGGGCATAACGCCCGTCGAGCCGCGCGGCCAGATGAAAGAGTTCAGTGGCGTTTTTCGGGTCCCACTGCCCCGTGTAGCCCGGCAAGCCGGCTTCGCGGCGCTTCGCGTCGAACGGCACCGGCGAATTCACGAATTCCTCGTGCGTCTTTTCGCCGAGCGCGTACGGCACGAGCCAGTCGAGCGCGGCCGCGAGCGTCGCGCCGTTCGCGCCGCGCTCGCGCAGCCAGTTGCGGTTGAAGCGGCGCGCGGCGAGCGCGGCCGTCACCAGCGGCTGGAGGTCGTACACCGCGTAGTGCAGCGCGTCGCGTTCCTCGAAATCCCAGGTCTTGCCGTCCGCGCCGATGTTGTCGGCGAGATGCTCGACGAACAGCCGCTGCGCGGCGTTCATCATCTTGCGGTCGCCGAGCGTGAACGCGGACAGCGCAATCAGCTTGATCCGGTGGCTTTGCCAGTTGTTGCGCCAGGTGCCGGCGAGCGGGCGCTTCTGCGCGTCGATCTGCGCGACGTAACCGGCGCCCAGCTTCGCGATGAACGCCGCCGTCGCGTTGCGCGTCTTGACCGGCAGCGCGCTCGCCGTCATGTCGTACGCGACGATCAGGCTGTCGAAGCGCGTCTCGTCGATCGGGTTGAAGCTCGGCTGGTAGGTCGACACCCACGCGGACAGGAAGCGGTCGACGAGTTGCAGGTAACGCGGCGCATTGGTCACGCGCCACGCGAGCGCGGCGTCGCGCATCAGCTCCATGTCCTTGAGCGCGTCGGCGCTCTGGTCGTAGATGCCTTCGTGCGGCAGCGTGCCTTCGGTGTGCACGCGCGGCAACGCCTTCGGCTGCTCGCCGATACGTGCGTCGACGCTGCGGATCAGCGCTTGCACGCCCGGCTCGGCCTGCGTCGTCTCGCTCGCCTGCAACGCGGGCGCCGCGCAGAAATTCATCGCCGCGCGCGCGCTGCCCGCCGTGCCGAGGCCGGCGGCGGCAAACGACAGCGATGCGACGAGCAGCGGCACGAAGCGGCGCGCGCGCGGCTGCTCCTGCGTTGCACCATGGCCCGGAAACGTCGGACGCACCATGCGGAACTCCTTGGTTGGCTGGATCGCGTGTGATGTTAGCCGGATTGAGGGGCAAGCGTGAATCGATCGGGCCGGCGGCGAACGCAAAAACCGCACGCAACCGGCGGTTGCGTGCGGTGCGGTCACGGCCGGACTCCGGTGCGCGCGGGCGTTATGCGTATTCCGACATCGGCACGCACGAGCAGAACAGGTTGCGGTCGCCGTAGGCGTTGTCCGCACGGCCGACGGGCGGCCAGTACTTGTTCGTGCCGAGCGATGCGACCGGGTACGCGGCTTGCTCGCGCGAGTACGCGTGCGGCCATTCGTTCGCGGTGACGACGGCTGCCGTGTGCGGCGCGTGACGCAGCGGGTTGTCCTCGCGATCGGCGCGGCCTTCCTCGACCGCACGGATTTCATCGCGGATCGCGATCATCGCGGCGATGAAGCGGTCGAGTTCTTCCTGCGATTCCGATTCGGTCGGCTCGACCATCAGCGTGCCCGGCACCGGAAAGCTCATCGTCGGCGCGTGGAAGCCGTAGTCCATCAGGCGCTTCGCGACGTCGTCGACGCTGATGCCGCTGGTTTCCTTGAGCGGACGCAGGTCGAGAATGCACTCGTGCGCGACCAGCCCGCCCGGGCCCGAATACAGCACCGGGTAGTGCGGCGCGAGGCGCTTCGCGATGTAGTTCGCGTTGAGGATCGCGGTTTCGGTGGCGGCGGTCAGGTTCTTCGCGCCCATCATCGCGATGTACATCCACGAGATCGGCAGGATCGACGCCGAGCCGTACGGTGCGGCCGACACCGCGCCGATGCCGTCTTCCGCGCGCGCGTAGCCGGTCGAACGCTGGTTCGGCAGGAACTTCGCGAGGTGCGCGCCGACCGCGACCGGGCCGACGCCCGGGCCGCCGCCGCCGTGCGGGATGCAGAAGGTCTTGTGCAGGTTCAGGTGTGACACGTCGCCGCCGAACTGGCCCGGCGCGGTCAGGCCGACCATCGCGTTCATGTTCGCGCCGTCGACGTACACCTGGCCGCCGTGCGCGTGCACGATCTCGCAGATCTCGCGGACGTTCTGCTCGAACACGCCGTGCGTCGACGGATACGTGATCATGATCGCCGCGAGGTCGTTCGCGTGCTGCTCGGCCTTCGCCTTCAGGTCGGCGATGTCGACGTTGCCCTGCGCGTCGCAGGCGACGACCACGACCTTCATGCCGGCCATGTGCGCGGACGCCGGGTTCGTGCCATGCGCGGATGCCGGGATCAGGCACACGTCGCGATGCGCTTCGCCGCGCGACGCGTGATACGCGTGGATGATCAGCAGGCCCGCGTATTCGCCCTGCGAGCCGGCGTTCGGCTGCAGCGACACGGCCGAGTAGCCGGTGGCCGCGACGAGCATCTGCTCGAGCTGGTCGATCATCTCGCGATAGCCGACGGTCTGCTCGGCCGGCGCGAACGGGTGGATCCGGCCGAATTCGGGCCACGTGACCGGCAGCATTTCCGACGTCGCGTTCAGCTTCATCGTGCACGAGCCGAGCGGGATCATCGAGCGGTCGAGCGCGAGATCCTTGTCCGACAGGCTGCGCAGGTAGCGCAGCATTTCGGTTTCGGAATGGTGGCGGTTGAACACGTGGTGCGTCAGGTACGCGCTCGTGCGTTCGAGGCCGGCCGGCAACGCGGCGACGCCGGCGAGGCCCGCGTCCAGCGCGTCGACGCCCGGCGCGGTGCCGCCCGCGGCCTGCGCGAACACGGCGAGGAGATCGGCGAGGTCGTCGCGGGTCGTCGTTTCGTCGACCGACACGCCGACTTGCGTGTCGCTCACACGGCGCAGGTTGATGCGCTTGGCCTTCGCGAATTCATGGACCTGCGCGGTGCGCGCGCCGGTGTCGATCGTCAGCGTGTCGAAGAACGTGTCGTTGACGGGCGCGAAGCCGAGCTGCTTCACGCCGGCGGCGAACAGCGCCGCGATGCGGTTCACGCGCAGCGCGATCGTCTTCAGGCCGTGCGGGCCGTGGTAGACCGCGTACATGCTGGCCATGATCGCGAGCAGCGCCTGCGCCGTACACACGTTCGACGTCGCCTTCTCGCGGCGGATGTGCTGTTCGCGGGTCTGCAGCGCGAGACGCAGCGCGGGCTTGCCCTGCGCGTCGACGGTCACGCCGACGAGACGGCCCGGCATCTGGCGCTTGAATTCGTCACGCACGGCCATGTAGGCAGCGTGCGGGCCGCCGAAACCCATCGGCACGCCGAAGCGCTGCGTGTTGCCGACCGCGACGTCCGCGCCCCATTCGCCGGGCGGCGTCAGCACGGTCAGCGCGAGCAGGTCGGCCGCGACGACGACATGGCCGCCCGCCGCGTGGATCGCGTCGGTGAGTGCGCGGTAGTCGCGCACGTCGCCGTTCACGCCCGGGTACTGGAGCAGCACGCCGAACGCGTTGGCCTGCACGGCGTCGGCCGCCGGGCCCGTCTTGACCTCGATGCCGATCGGCAGCGCGCGCGTGCGGATTACTTCAAGGGTTTGCGGCAGCACGTCGTCGGCGACGTAGAACACGTTCGACGCCGGCTTGCCGGTGCGCTGCAGCAGTGTCATCGCTTCGGCCGCGGCCGTTGCTTCGTCGAGCAGCGACGCGTTCGAGATCGCGAGGCCCGTCAGGTCGGCGACCATCTGCTGGAAGTTCAGGAGCGCCTCGAGGCGACCCTGGGAAATTTCGGGCTGGTACGGCGTGTAGGCCGTGTACCACGCCGGGTTTTCGAGCACGTTGCGCAGGATCACGGCCGGCGTGTGCGTGTCGTGGTAACCCTGACCGATGTACGAGCGGAACACCTGGTTCTTGTCCGCGAGGGCGCGCAGCGCGGCGAGGGCTTCGGCCTCGCTCTTCGGTTGCGCGAACGGGCCGAGCGGCAGCGTTTCGGCGCGGCGGATCGAGGCCGGGATCACGGCGTCGATCAGGGCGGCGCGCGACGCGAAGCCGAGCGTGTCGAGCATGGCCTGCTGGCTGGCGGCATCGGGGCCGATGTGGCGTTCTGCGAACGCGTCGTGCGTTTCGAGCGCGGCGAGCGAGAGGGGCGTGCGGTTCATCAGGCGGTCCGGGTGTTCGAGCTTCATGGCGTGACTCTGGTCCCGCGCGGGCCGGCTGGCCGGCCCCGCGCGGTTCGGGTAGGGAAAATTAGTCGATCAGCTTGCTGTAGGCGTCGGCGTCGATCAGCTTGTCGGTCGAGGCGCCGGCCGCGAGCTTGATCTTGAAGAGCCACGTGCCGTATGCGTCGCTGTTCACTTCTTCCGGCGAGTCGGCGGCTTCTTCGTTGATGGCGATGACTTCGCCGGACACCGGCGAGTAGATGTCGGATGCCGCCTTCACCGATTCGACGACGCCGACGGCGTCGCCCGCGTTCACCGACTTGCCGACTTGCGGCAGTTCGAGGAAAACGATGTCGCCGAGCGTGCTCTGCGCGTGATCGGTGATGCCGACCGTCAGCGTGCCGTCGGCTTCGGTGCGGATCCACTCGTGTTCGTCGGTGTACTTCAGATCGGCCGGGACGTTGCTCATCGGATGCTCCTGGATAAAAGGGTGTGTTCGTTATGCTGGCGCGCCGCCGGGACGCGCCGGGGTGTGGTTGCGCCGGGCGCCATTTCCCGGCTTCCCGGGAGGCGGCCTCCCGGTCGCCTCTCGGTCGTTACGCAGCGAGGACCTTGCCGTTGCGCACGAACGGCAGTTTTACCACGCGCGCGGGAAGTTGCTTGTCACGAATCTGCACATGAACGATGTCGCCGACCTGGACGGCCGCCGGCACGCGCGCGAACGCGATCGATTCCTGCATCGACGGCGAGAACGTGCCGCTCGTGATCTCGCCTTCGCCGTGCGGCGTGACGACCTTCTGGTGCGCGCGCAGCACGCCGCCCGCCTTGCCGTTTTCCTTCTGCAGGATCAGGCCGACGAACGCGGCGCGCGAGCCGTCGCGCTCGAGCGCGGCGCGGCCGACGAACTCGCGCGGCGCCGACAGGTCGACCGTCCACGCGAGGCCTGCGTCGAGCGGGGACACGGTGTCGTCCATGTCCTGGCCGTACAGGTTCATGCCGGCCTCGAGGCGCAGCGTGTCGCGCGCGCCGAGCCCGCAGGGGCGCACGCCGTTTTGCTGCAGGGCGGCCCACAGCGCTTCGACGTGCACGGCCGGGACGATCACTTCGAAGCCGTCTTCGCCGGTGTAGCCGGTGCGCGCGACGGTGAGGTCGCCGAACGGCGTGCCGGCGACCTGCGCGGCGTTGAACGGCTTCAGTTCGCTGGTCGCGGCACGCGCGGCGGGCACCGTCGTCCAGACCTTTTCACGGGCGTTCGGGCCCTGAACGGCGACGATCGCGAAATCGCGGCGCGGCGCGATGGTCAGGCCGTAGCCGCCTTGTTCGTTGAGCTGGTTGAACCACGCGATGTCCTTCTCGGCCGTGCCGGCGTTGACGACGACGCGGAAGAAGTCTTCGGTGAAGTAATAGACGATCAGGTCGTCGACGACGCCGCCCTGCGGATTGAGCAGGCACGAGTAGAGCGCCTTGCCGGGGGTCTTGAGCTTGCCGACGTTGTTGGCGATCGCGTGTTCGAAGAACGCGCGCACGCGGCTGCCGGTGAAATCGACGACGCACATGTGCGACACGTCGAACATGCCGGCGTCGGTGCGCACGGCTTCGTGTTCTTCGATCTGCGAGCCGTAGTTGACGGGCATGTCCCAGCCGCCGAAGTCGACCATGCGGGCATTGAGCGCGCGGTGCGCGGCGTTGAGCGGGGTTTGATTCAGTGCAGTCATCGAGGCCTCAGGCAAGGCGCTTGCGCGCGGGTCAGAACGGCCATGTGCCGACCGTCGCGGCCGTGTGCCTGCGAGCGATGCGATACATGCCCCTCTGTCCTCGATACCTGAGAGATTGCGCCGCGGCCACGAGCCGGCGAACGCGCGCCCCTTCGGTGGGCAGCCTGCCCGTGCTGCAATCGCGCAGCGGGCTACTGCCGCTCTCCAGAGTGCGGGGAGTGCGGTCCGCGCGAAGCGCGGACTGGATTCCCCGACGCGGTCGGTCCTTTTGCCTGAGAGTTTGCGGGTGTGCCCCTTCGGCGGCGCGACCGGCGTTGCCAAGCTACGCGGTCACACGCTCTCCCGACGCGTGCGGGCGACTGTACGCGAGCGGGTCGGCATTGTCAATTTGAGCAAAAGAATGTCGTTTCGCGACAAGCGGCGGCGTGAGGGACGCCGCCGCTTTTGCCGGCACCGGCGGACGCCGGCATGGCCGGTATTACTCGCCGATCGCGCGCGCGGCCGTGTCGAGCTCCTGGTTCAGCACGCGCTGCTCGTCGCCGGACAGGCCGCCGTTGTGCTGGGTCGACATGTCGCTCGCTTCCTGGCGGATCACGTCGAGCCGGTGGTGCAACTGCGCGCCGTACGGCGGCGGGTAGTAGCCGCCGTTGACGCGCGCGTCGATCCGGCGGTGCAGGTTGTCGATCCGGCCCTGGACCTCCAGCAGGCGATCGTTCGCGACGACCTGCGGATTCGGCCGCGGCGGGGGCGGGGGCGCCTGTCGGGCCGGCCGCTGCGGCTGCACGACACAGGCCGCGAGCGAGGAAACCAGGACGCAGCATGCCGCTGCGCGAATCAACCGTTGCATCACATTCTCCTGACGGTTTGGTGTCGGATCGACTTTTTGAGAAACGCATCAGACCGGGCGACCGCTGACTTTCGTTCCCGCACCATTTGTAACGGAATGTTCGGGACCGTGCCGTCGCGGCGGCTGACGCGTGGTCGCTGCCGCTGCCGGGGGCGGCGCGGCGCGACGCGGTGGCCGAGGCCGGGACGGCACCGACCCGGCCGGCGGCCGTCAGACGGTGCGGCGCACGAACGGTACCCGGCGGCCTTCATGCTCGCTTTGCGCGGCGAGCTCGATGATCGTCATCACGTCGACGGCGTCCTGCGGCGTGACCGGGAACGGCGCGCCATCGTGGACCGACGCGGCGAGCGCGCGGTAGAACTCCGCGTACTGGCCGTCGAGCGTCGGCACCGGCCGCTCGACCTCGACTTCGCCGTCGAGCACGCGCAGCACGCCGGGCGGGTTGCCGCCGCCGAACTCGACGTGGTCCGGCGTCAGGCCCGCCTTCAACTGATCTTCCTGCGTGTCGAGCCCGAACTTCTGGTAGCTGCCGCGCGTGCCGTGCAGCGTGAAGCGCGCGGGCTCGATCGCCGACAGCGCGCTCGCGTGCAGCGCGACGTCCTTGTCCGGATAGCCGAGCAGCAGGTGCACGAAATCGGGCGCCGTGCCGTTGTCACGGCGCGTCTTGACCGTGGCGCTGACCGTTTCCGGCAGCCCGAACAGCGCGAGCGCCTGGTCGATCAGGTGCGGCCCGAGGTCGAGCAGCAGGCCGCCGCCGCGTGCCGGCTCCTCGCGCCAGCGCGTGCGCGGGGTCGGCCGGAAGCGGTCGAAGTGCGACGCGAAATACGTGAGCCGCCCGAGTTCACGGGATTCGACGATGCGCCGCACGGTGAGGAAGTCGCCGTCCCAGCGGCGGTTGTGGAACGGCGCGAACAGGCGGCTGCGCGCGTTCGCGAGCCGCGCGAGCGCGAGCGCTTCGTCGGCCGTGAGCGTGACGGGCTTGTCGACGACGACGTGGCGGCCGGCTTCGAGCACCTGGCGGGCGAGCGTGAAGTGCGTGTCGTTCGGTGTGGCGATCACCACGCAGTCGATGTCGTCGAGGCCGAGCAGCGTGTCGAGATCGGGGACGATGCGTGCGCCCGGGTATGCGGCGCGCGCGCGATCGGGCTGCCCCGTCGCGATCGCGGCGACCTCGGTGCGGCCGCTCGTGGCGATCACGGGCGCGTGGAACGTCGCGCCGGCGAAACCGAAACCCATCAAACCAATCCTGAGCAATGACGACATGGCAATCCTTGGCTGCGTACGAGGGGGGCAAAGCGCTGCGGCCACGGGCCGCGCGGACGGCTATTGTGGCACGGCGGCACGCGCGCGAGCGGGCGTTGGCCGAACGGACGGGGAGCCGATGCGCATGCACATGAATGACCTCGGCCGAATGGCGGGATCGCGCCCGCCGGCGCGCGAATCCGACACAATGGGGACCGTTCCGGCGCGTCCCGCGTCGCCTGCTTGCCCCGTTACCGGATCGAAACCATGGGATATCCGCTTGCCACCGCCGCCCTGGGCCCGTTGCTGCTGATGCAGGGGCGGCGCGTGCGCCGCGTCACGCCGCGGCTCGCCGAGGCGGCCGGCCCGCGCGACGGCACGGCCGGCGACGGGCCACCGCTGCGCGTGCTGGTGCTGGGCGATTCGGCTGCCGCGGGCGTCGGTGTCGCGTCGCAGCGCGACGCGCTGTCGGGGCAGCTCGCCCGCGCGCTTGCGGCATCGCACCGCGTGAGCTGGAAAGTGCTGGCGCGCACGGGGCTGACCGCCGAGGAGCTCGTCGACTGGCTTGCCGCCGAGCCGGCGCAGCCGTTCGATGTGGCGGTGACGTCGCTCGGCGTGAACGACGTGACGGGCGGCGTGTCGCCGGCGCGCTGGCGTGCCGCGCAGGCGGCGCTCGTCGAGCTGCTCGCCGCGCGATTCGGGGTCGCGCACGTGATCCTGTCGGCGGTGCCGCCGATCGAGCGTTTTCCGGCGCTGCCGCAACCCCTCGCGTGGTATCTCGGCCTGCGCGCGAAGCGGCTCAACGCGACGCTCGCCGAGTGGGCCGCGACGCAATCGCGCTGTACGTTCCTGCGTGTCGCGCTGCCGCTCGAGCCGCACCTGATGGCGGCGGACGGCTTTCATCCCGGCGCGGCAGCGTGCGCCGCGTGGGCCGCGCAGGCCGCCGACGCGCTCAGGCAGCGCCTGCGCGCGTGACGGTGCGCCGGGGCCGAACCGTCAGCGGGTGCGGTTCATCCGGATCACGCCGTCGGCGCCCGTCTCGAAGCTGACCTGCCGCGCGAACGACGGATGCTGCGCGACGAGCTCGTCGCCCATCGCGAACCACGTGTAGCCGAGCGTCTGCAGGTAGTCGAGCAGCGCGGCGCGCTTTTCCGAGAACCATTCGAGGTTCCACGCCTCGAGCAGCAGCGGCGGAAAGCCGTGCCGTTCGAGGAAGGCCGTGCCGCCTTTCAGCACGTCGAGTTCGAGGCCTTCGACATCGATCTTGATCAGCGACGGCGACTTCGGGAAGTTCAGCGTGTCGAGCCGGGCGATCGGCACGTCGCTCGGCTGCTGGCTCGCGACGGTCTCGACCGAGTTGCGGCGCAGGTTGAACTGCTCGTCGAGGGAGAAGCCGCCGATGTTGATCGAACGCGAATAGTCGATCGCGGGCAGCGGGATGATGCCGTCCTGGTTGCCGATCGCGACGTTGAACGCGTGCACGTTCTCGAGCCGGTTCAGGAACACGTTGCCGCACAGCTGGTAATAGACGATGCGCTGCGGCTCGAACGCGTAGACCATGCCGCCCTGCGCGGCGATGCTCTTGGCGATCGGCACCGCGTAGGCGCCGAGGTTCGCGCCGATGTCGAGGACCAGCGGCGCCTCCTCGTTCGCGTAGAACATCTGGCTGATGGTCAGCAGCGATGCGTCCCAGGAGCCGTTGTAATAGAGGTTCGCCGAAATCGCGTCCCGGGTCGCGAACAGCAGGTAATCGGCGTTGTCGGTCTTGACGAGGTTGACTCTGGGTAGCATGGCGCGAGGTGTCAGGGTTGTCGGGCGAAGAGGGCGGCGTGCACGCATGGCGCGGCGATGCACCGATGCTCGCCGCCGCCACGTGTCAGGCCAGGTAGTTCGACCACTTCTGGTGTTCGCGGTAGTACTGCTCCTCCGCGTCCGTCAGGCCGGTCTCCTTGTACCAGGGCACGTGCTTGCAGGTGTAGCGGCCCGCGAACCGGACGCCGCACAGATGCGAGTCGCGGCGGAAGTAGCGCTTGTTGTAGACGGCGAACGTCGTATCGATCGGCGCGTTGTAGATCGGGTCGCCGCCCGCCGTGCTGCCGATCTGGTGGCGCCAGAAGTTCGCTTCCCATTCGAGCGTCGTGTATTGGCGGTCGCCGCAGAAGAGCGTCGTTTCCTTCATCAGCTCCGGTTGCGAGATGTCGAGCGCGAAGCCGGCCTTGCCGGTCTGGAACGCTTCGGTCGCGTCGATCAGTTCGAACAGGAATTCGGGCGGCAGCGCGTCGTTCAGTTCGAGGTCCGGATCGGTGACGCAGAAGAGGTCCGGCAGGCGCGCGTAGTTCGCGTCCGACAGGAACAGGTCGCGCGGGCCCGCGTTGCGATCCAGGCGCACGACGGTCACGTCGTCCTGCACGCTTTCCAGGAACGCGAGCATGTCCGGCGCGCTCGACGCGTTGTCGACGATCACGATGTTGCGCAGGCCGCGCGCCTTCAGCTGGGCCACCATCCGGCGCGTATAGGTCGGATTGTTGAAGGTCGGGATCAGCACCGGCACCGTGGCGACCAGGCCGCCCGCGAAATGCCGGAACTGACGGCTGCCCGGCAGCGTCGTGCAGAGCGTCGCGTTCGGCACCAGCGGCATCGAGACGGGCTGCGGCGCCGGCGCGGATTGCATCACGTGCGCCTCGAGGTCGGCGAGGTCCTGCCGGGTGTCGGCGTCGTCGGGCATCAGCGCGGCGGCCTTGCGCATCGGCGCGAGGGCTTCCGCGTGGCGCTCCTGCTGAACCAGCGTGACGGCCAGCGCCCGCCAGCCGAGCCCGACGTCGGGCATCCATTCGGTCAGCTGGGTCGCGATGCCTTCGGCCTGCGCGAATTGCCGCTTGTCGAGCAGCGCGGCGAGCGTGTTCATGAATTCGGAGAGCACGGCCGCCAGCTCGTCGGCGGAGGCCGACGGCGCATCGGCCGCCGCGAGTTCGAGCGACAGCGCGTCGATGCCGTGCGTGCGGGCCTGCGCGACCAGCGCGCGCGCCGCATCCATCTGGTTGTCGCGCGTCAGCGCGTCGATGCACGCGATCCAGTAGCGCCGCTGCGACGGCTCGGTCGCCACCGCGGCCCGGAAGTGCCGCAGCGCGGCGTCGCGCCGGTCGAGCTGTTCGAGCACCGTCGCGAGGCGGAGGTGCGAATCGGCGTGTTCGGGATGCGCTTGCAGGATCTGGCGGTAGGCCTGCTCCGCGTCCTGAAGCGAGCCGGCGGCGTGAAGCGCGGCGGCACGGGCCAGCTCGGCCTCGGAGACGGGAGCGGCAATGACGGTGTCATTCATGGCGGCGGAAGTCGATGACGGCGAATGAAGGGGCGGCGGCGCGTACTCGCCGACGTTTCGCGTATGTTGCCGCCGGGGGCCGCGCGACGATGGACCAAACAGAGGGGAGATTTGCTGCCTGTTCGGATGTTCGGCGGCCGTCCGCCGGCGCGGGCAGCGCACGGAAAGCGCGTGGGGAAGGGGTGCGGGAAAAGGGGCGCGAAGCCCGCCGGTGTTGCGCGTCGCCACCCGGCGGCATCGTCAGCCGCCGGCCGCCGCCGACGTGTTAACATGCGCGTCCTGCCCCGCGTGTCCGCCTGCAATCCAGGCCTGCCGCGCGCGGCATCCTCCCGGCGTTCCGCCGTCAACCGCAACATCATCCGTCATCATGTCCGCAGGCCTCAACCCCGCTCAGAACGAAGCGGTGCGCTACCTCGACGGTCCCTGCCTCGTGCTCGCCGGCGCGGGCAGCGGCAAGACCCGCGTGATCACGCAGAAGATCGCGCACCTGATCGAAGCGAAAGGTTTCGAGCCGCGCCACATCGCGGCCGTCACGTTCACGAACAAGGCCGCGGCCGAAATGCGCGAGCGCGTGTCGAAGCTGCTGGAGGGCAAGACGCTCACCACGCCCGGCAAGGAAGGCCGCAAGGTGCCCGTCAACCAGCTCACCGTGTGCACGTTCCACTCGCTCGGCGTGCAGATCCTGCGCCAGGAGGCCGAGCACGTCGGCCTGAAGCCGCAGTTCTCGATCATGGATTCGGACGACTGCTTCGGGATGATCCAGGAGCAGATCGGCACCACCGACAAGGGCCTGATCCGCAAGATCCAGAGCACGATCTCGCTGTGGAAGAACGGCCTGATCATGCCCGATGAGGCGATGACGATCGCGGCCAACGAGGACGAGCATCAGGCTGCGCTGGTCTACCGCAACTACGTCGCGACGCTGCACGCGTACCAGGCGGTCGACTTCGACGACCTGATCCGCCTGCCGGCCGAGCTGTTCGCGAAGAACGAGCAGGTGCGCGACCGCTGGCAGAACAAGCTGCGCTACCTGTTGATCGACGAATACCAGGACACCAACGCGTGCCAGTACGAGCTGCTCAAGCTGCTCGCCGGCCCGCGCGCCGCGTTCACGGCGGTGGGCGACGACGACCAGGCTATCTACGGCTGGCGTGGCGCGACGCTCGAGAACCTCGCACAGCTCGGCAAGGATTTCCCGAAGCTGCACGTGATCAAGCTCGAGCAGAACTACCGGTCGACGGTGCGGATCCTGACCGCCGCGAACAACGTGATCGCGAACAACCCGAAGCTGTTCGAGAAGAAGCTGTGGTCCGAGCACGGGATGGGCGACTCGATCACCGTCACGCCGTGCAACGACGAGGAACACGAAGCCGAATCGGTCGTGTTCCGGCTGTCCGCGCACAAGTTCGAGCGGCGCACGCAGTTCCGCGACTACGCGATCCTGTATCGCGGCAACTTCCAGGCGCGAATCTTCGAGCAGGTGCTGCGGCGCGAGCGGATTCCGTACGTGCTGTCGGGCGGCCAGTCGTTCTTCGACAAGGCCGAGATCAAGGACCTGTGCGCGTACCTGCGCCTGATCGCGAACGCCGACGACGATCCCGCATTCATCCGCGCGGTCACGACGCCGCGCCGCGGAATCGGCAACACGACGCTGGAAGCGCTCGGCTCGTTCGCGGGGCAGGCGAAGGTGTCGCTGTTCGAGGCCGTGTACATGGGCGGGATCGAGGCGCGGCTGTCCGCGCGCCAGGTCGAGCCGCTGCGGATGTTCTGCGACTTCATCCAGCGCCTGACCGATCGCGCGGACAAGGAGCCCGCGACCGTCGTGCTCGACGACATGATGGAGGCCATCCACTACGAGGCCTACCTGTACGACGCGTTCGACGAGCGGCAGGCGCAGTCGAAGTGGCAGAACGTGCTCGAATTCCTCGAATGGCTGAAGCGCAAGGGCACCAAGCCCGAGACGGAGGCCGTCGACGGCGAGGCCGACGGCTTCCACAACGCCGACGGGCTCGCCGATACCGGCAAGAACCTGCTCGGCCTGATCCAGACCGTTGCGCTGATGTCGATGCTCGAAGGCAAGGACGAGGATCCGGACGCGGTGCGGCTGTCGACCGTCCATGCGTCGAAGGGGCTCGAGTATCCGCACGTGTTCCTGGTCGGCGTCGAGGAAGGCATCATGCCGCACCGCGGCGGCAGCGAGGACGACGGCCCGATCGACAGCGAGCGGATCGAGGAGGAGCGCCGGCTGATGTACGTCGCGATCACGCGCGCGCAGCGCAGCCTGCACCTGAACTGGTGCAAGAAGCGCAAGCGGGCGCGCGAGACGGTCGTGTGCGAACCGTCGCGCTTCATCCCCGAGATGGGCCTCGACGAAGCGCCGCCGCCGACGCCGGAGGAAGCGCCGATGACGCCGAAGGACCGGCTCGCGAGCCTGAAGGCGCTGTTGCAGAAGTGACGTGCGGGAGGCGGCCGGCCCGGCCGCGCCGGCAAAAGAAAACCCCCGCGATGCGCATCCGCCGCGGGGGTTTTTTCTGGCCGGCAGGCGTTACTTCGACGCGTTGACCATATAGTCGACGGCCGCCTTCACGTCGGCGTCGGACGCGCTCGACCCGCCCTTCGGCGGCATCGCGCCCTTGCCGTGCAGCGCGTAGTTGTAGACGGTATCCATCGAGTCCTTCAGGCGCGGCGCCCAGTCCTCCTTGCTGCCGAACTTCGGCGCGCCGAGCACGCCGGCCGCGTGACACGCCTGGCAGACCTGCGTATACAGCGCCTTGCCGGCCGATGCGGCGTCGGCGCTGGCCGGCGCGGCCGCGGGCTTTTCGCCGGCCTTCGGAATCGCGGCGATCGCGGCCATTGCAGCGGCGGCCTGCGCGTTCGACGCGTCGGTGCCCGACGCGCCTGCCGCACCCGCCGCACCACTCGCCGCCGGCGCCGCATTGGCGGCCGGGGCAGCCGGCTCGGGGAAGTTCGCGCCGTCGTTGTTCGCCATGTAGACGATCGCGCGCGCGATTTCATAGTCGCTGACGTCGTCGGGGTTCGTGCCGCCACGCGGCGGCATCGCGCCCTTGCCCGACAGCGCCGTCTTGAGCAACGTATCGAAGCCCTGCGAGATGCGCGGTGCCCAGTCGTCCTTGTTGCCGAACTTCGGCGCGCCGGCGGCGCCCGTGCCGTGACACGTCACGCACACGGCCTTGTAGACTTCCTCGCCGGTCTTGTATGTGCGGGGCGCGTTGGCGTCCTTCACGTCGACCTTCGCGAGCGGCGCGATCCGCGCGGCGACCTGTTCGTCCGATAGCGCGTCCGTGCCGGCGCCCGAGCGGAACGCATGGTTGGCATAGGTGGCAAACAGGACGATCAGGGCGATCGGAATCGCGAATGATGCGATGACGACGGCAATCAACTGCCCGGGGGTTTTGACGGGGGATTCGTGGGGTGCTTCGCTCATGCTTGCCTCGTCTCCATGAATAGGAATTGTGAGCGCGGTGCAACGGCAAAATGGCAGTCCAATGAAGCACGGACGATTATAGACGGAACGTTTACATCACGGCGAGCGGCGCGAAGGCGCGTGTTTACCCGCACGAATGGGGGCCTGACGGGGATTCTGCGGGCAAGGTGGACGCTTCATGGGAAACCGGGTATCCTTGCCGTCTTGCCAATGGTGGGCGGCCGGTTTATTGGGGTCGTTTCACTGTCACACGCGCCCGTAGCTCAATGGATAGAGTACTGCCCTCCGAAGGCAGGGGTTGCTGGTTCGATCCCAGCCGGGCGCGCCACAATGGCCTGATTCCAGGCACCGAATTTCCCGATCCGTTTTCCGAATTCGCTGAAGCGTCGCATTGCATCGCGCATTCGCTCGCATCCGTGCGACTTTCCCGCGCCGTTTCGCCATCGCCCCGTCTCGCGATGCGACGAATTACGGGCGTTTTGCTCGACTGATCGTCCCTTCGAAACACAGCGAACGTCGCGACAATATCCGCGAGTTTCCTGCCGTCGGCGCCGACGCGCCGGCGTGTCCGCGCCTGCCTTTCATGCGACCCGGCGCCCCCGGCCTGACGGCGGGGGCGCCGGTTGTCGCACGCCGGAAGCGCCGTCCGGGCATCGTCCGGGGCAGTCGCCCGGGCGGCCGGTTCGTCATCCATGCCTATCGCAGACCCAGCGGACCCAGCGGAAGCCCCGCCTATGAACGAAAACCTCCTCGAACGCGGACACCCGTCCGGCGGCGTACGGGAACCGTCCGACGGCCCGTGCGGCGCGGACACGCCAGTCGAGGCGCTGCTGGCGCGCGCGCTGGAACATTACGACGCGGGCCGGCTCGACGCTGCCGAGCGTCTGTGCCGGCAGGTGCGGCAGCGCGAGCCCGAGCGGGCCGAGGCGCTGCACGTGCACGGGCTGGTCGCGTTTCGCCGAGGCGATTTCGACGGCGCGGTCGCGGCGATCGCGGACGCGATCCGGCGCGATCCGCAGGCACGCTATTACTACAACCTGGGCACCGTGATGGCCGCGCACAACCGGCCCGCGGCGGCGGCCGAGTGCTTCCGGCAGGCGCTCGCGCTGCAGCCGGACGATGCGGACGCGTACAACAACCTCGGCAACGCGTTGCGCACGCTTAAGGATTGCGAAGGCGCGGTGGAGGCGCTGGGCACGGCGATCCGGCTGCGGCCCGACCATGCGCAGGCCTACAACAATCTCGCGAACGCGATGCTCGACGCGGGCGAACTGGAGGCCGCGCTTGAAGGCTACCGCGCCGCGATCGCGTTGCGGCCGGATCTGCTCGAGCCGCACGACAACCTGCTGTTCGCGTTGAATTACAGCGCGGCCGCCGCGCCGCACGTTCATTTCGATGCCGCGCGGCGCTACGGCGCGCAGGCCGCCGCGCGAGCGGTGCCGTACCGCTCGTGGCCGACGACCGACGACGCGAGACCGCTGCGGGTCGGCATCGTGTCGGGCGACCTGAAGCATCACCCGGTCGGCTATTTCCTCGAAAGCGTGCTGCGCGCGACCGATCGCACGCGCGTCGTGTTCGTCGCGTATCCCACCCGCGATGTCGAGGACGACCTGACACTGCGGCTGCGCCCGCTGTTCGCGGGCTGGACGAGCCTCGCCGCGCTGAGCGACGACGTCGCGGCCCGGCGGATTCGCGACGATGCGATCGACATCCTGATCGACGCGGCGGGCCACACGATTTTCAACCGGCTCGCGCTGTTCGCGTGGAAGCCGGCGCCGGTGCAGGTTTCGTGGATCGGCTATGTCGCGACCACCGGGCTGGACGCGATCGATTACGTGCTGGGCGATCGCCACGTGCTGCCGACCGACGAGGAAGCGCATTTCGTCGAGCGGCCGTGGCGCCTGCCCGACAGCTACCTGTGCTACACGCCGCCGCGCGACGCGATCGTGCCGGGCCCGCTGCCGCAACTGGCCGGCGGCGCGGTGACGTTCGGCTATTTCGGCAAGCTCGGGAAGATGAGCGACGCGGTCGTGCGCGTCTGGGCGCGGGTGCTCGCGGCGGTGCCCCGGTCGCGGCTGCTGCTCAAGGCGAGCGAGTTGGCCGGCGCGTACGCGGTGCGCCGCACGCGCGAGCGGTTCGCGCAGCACGGCATCGATCCGGCGCGGCTGCTGCTCGAGCCGAATGCGCCGCGCGGCGAATACCTGGCGTCGTACCGTCGCGTCGACGTGATGCTGAGCCCGTTCCCGTATTCGGGCGGCACGACGACCGCCGATGCGTTGTGGATGGGCGTGCCCGTGCTCGGCATCCGGGGCGACCGGTTCGTCACGCACATCTGCGAAAGCCTGCTGCAGACGGTCGGCCTGGCCGACTGGGTCGCACGGGACGAAGACGACTACGTCGCGAAGGCCGCGGCATTCGCGACCGATCCGGCGCAACTGCGGCTGCTGCGGACCGGCCTGCGCATGCAGTTGATCGCATCGCCGCTGTGCAATGCGCCGCGCTTCGCACGGCATCTCGAGGACGCGTTCCACGGAATGTGGGCCCGTCGCGCCGACCGGGCCGGTGACATCGCCCTCCCGCTCGGCTGACTCATCGACCCGACCGCGCTCGAACGACGCAACGACGCAACGACGCAACGACGATATGCAACAGACCACGGACATTCTCGGCGCCGCACTGGCGCATCACCAGGCGGGCCGGCTGGGCGACGCGAAGGCGGGCTACGAGCAGCTGCTCGCGTGCGAGCCCGCGCATCCGGACGCGCTGCATTTCCTCGGACTGCTGACCTGTCAGGCAGGGCAGCCGGAAGAAGGGATCGCGCTGATGCGCCGCTCGATCGACGCGTATCCGAGCGCGATCTATCACAACAACCTGGGCAACGCGCTGCGCGAGCGCGGCCGGCTCGACGATGCGATCGCTCAGTACCGCGAAGCGGTGCAGCGACAGCCGGACTACGCGGAAGCGCACAACAACCTGGGCGATGCGCTGCGCGAGGCGCGACAGCCGGATGCGTCGATGCAGCACTGCGCGCAGGCGATCGCGCTGCGGCCGGATTATGCGCAGGCGTACAACAATCTGGGCAACGCGCTGAAGGATATGGGGCAAGCGGATGCGGCGGTGCTCGCATACGGGAAGGCGATCGAGCATGACCCGCGCTACGCGGACGCGTACAACAATCTCGGCAACGTGCTGACGACGCAGCGCAAGTTCGATGCGGCGGTGGACAGCTATCGCGCGGCCGTCGCGCTGGCCCCGGCCAGCCCGATCGCGCACCGCAATCTCGGCGCGGCGCTGCTTGCGCGCGGCGACCGCGACGAGGCGATCGCGACCTTGCGCCGTCTCGTCGAACTGGCGCCCGCCGACGCGCAGGCGCGCGTCGATCTCGGTACCGCGCTGCTCGACGCAGGGCTGGCCGACGCGGCGATCGAGCAGTTCGAGCGCGCCGCGGAACTGTCGCCGTTGCGCGCCGACGCGCACGCGGGCCTCGCGGAGGTGCTGTACCGCCGGCGGCAGACGGCGCGTGCGGCCCAGTGCATGACGCGTGCGCTCGAGCTGGCGCCCGATCACGGTCCCGCCTACCGCATGCTCGGCGACATGTATCACGATCTGGGCAAGTACGACGCGTCCGTCATGTGCTACCGGGCCGCGACCGAACTCGATGCGAACGACGTCGACGCACATCATCGCTGCGCGATGGTGCTGTTGAAGCAGAACCGTGCCGACGACGCGCTGCATCACGCGCGCGCGGCGCTCGCATTGAACGACCGCGCGGCGCCCGCGCACATGACGCTCGGCGACGTGCTCGGCATGCTCGGCGATGTGGATGGCGAACTCGCGCATTACCGCCGCGCGGTCGAGCTCGACGTGACGAATCCGGTCCTGCACGATCGGCTGATCTTCGCGCTCGCCACGCATCCGTCGATCGACCAGGAAGAGACGCGCCGGGCCGCGCGGCATTTCGGCGAACACGTCGAAGCCGATGCACGGCCGCTCGCGCATGCCGACACCGGCTCGCGCCCGTCGGGCGGACGACTGCGCATCGGCTGGGTGTCGGGCGACCTGGTGACGCATCCGGTCGGCATTTTCCTCGAAGGCGTGCTGGCGCACCTCGATCGACACCGGCTCGAATTGATCGCCTATCCGACTTCGGCGGCGGAAGACGACACGACCGCGCGCCTGAAACCGTATTTCGACGCGTGGCATCCGCTACTCGACCTGTCGGACGAACAGGCGGCGCAGCGGATTCGTGCGGACGGCATCGACGTCCTCGTCGACCTGTCGGGTCACACGGCGCAAAACCGGCTTGGCGTGTTCGCATGGAAGCCCGCGCCGGTGCAGGTCACATGGATCGGCTTCTTCGCGTCGACGGGGCTGCGCGCGATCGACTACGTGCTGGGCGACCGGCATGTGCTGCCGGCCAGCGAGGAAGCGCATTTCGTCGAGCGGCCGTGGCGGCTGCCCGACAGCTATCTGTGCTTCACGCCGCCGCATCCGGCGCTCGACGTCGGTCCGTTGCCGCAACGCGAGAACGGTGTGACGACGTTCGGCTATTTCGGCAAGCTCGGGAAGATGAACGATGCGGTCGTGCGCGTGTGGTCGCGGGTGCTTGCCGCGGTGCCGGGCGCGCGGCTGTTCCTGAAGGCGGGCGAGCTCGACGGCGCGCATGCGGTGCGCCGGACGGTCGAGCGGTTCGCCCGCAACGGGATCGACGCGAGCCGGCTGGTGATGGAAGGCCGCTCGCCGCGCGCCGATTACCTGACGGCGTATCGCCGCGTCGACACGATGCTGAGTCCGTTTCCGTACCCGGGTGGCACGACGACGGCCGAGTCGCTGTGGATGGGCGTGCCGGTGCTCGGGATGAAGGGAGAGCGGTTCGTCACGCACATCTGCGAGAGCGTGCTGCAGACGGTCGGCCTCGGCGACTGGATCGCACAGGACGAAGACGACTACGTCGCGAAGGCCGTGGCCGCCGCGGCCGATCCGCAGCGGCTCGGGGCGCTGCGACAGGCATTGCGCGCGCGGCTGCTCGCGTCGCCGCTGTGCGACGCGCCGCGCTTCGCGAAACATCTCGAGGAGGCGTTTCACGGGATGTGGATGGACAGGACGAACGCCGGCGCCGACGAGCGGGCCGCCGCGGACGACGAACGGAATTGAGCCGCCCGGCAGGGCGGCGCGCGAACGACGAAACGACGACATGCAACAGACCACGGACATTCTCGGCGCCGCACTGGCGCATCACCAGGCGGGCCGGCTGGGCGACGCGAAGGCGGGCTACGAGCAGCTGCTCGCGTGCGAGCCCGCGCATCCGGACGCGCTGCATTTCCTCGGGCTGCTGACCTGTCAGGCAGGTCAGCCGGAAGAAGGAATCGCGCTGATGCGCCGCTCGATCGACGCGTATCCGAGCGCGATCTATCACAACAACCTGGGCAACGCGCTGCGCGAGCGCGGCCGGCTCGACGATGCGATCGCTCAGTACCGCGAAGCGGTGCAGCGACAGCCGGACTACGCGGAAGCGCACAACAACCTGGGCGATGCGCTGCGCGAGGCGCGACAGCCGGATGCGTCGATGCAGCACTGCGCGCAGGCGATCGCGCTGCGGCCGGATTATGCGCAGGCGTACAACAACCTGGGCAACGCGCTGAAGGACCTCGGGCAGGCGGACGCGGCGGTGCTCGCATACGGCAAGGCGATCGAGCACGACCCGCGCTACGCCGACGCGTACAACAATCTCGGCAACGTGCTGACGACGCAGCGCAAGTTCGACGCGGCGGTGGACAGCTATCGCGCGGCCGTCGCGCTGAACCCGGGCCGGGCGATCGTGCACGGCAATCTCGGCACCGCGCTGCTCGCACGCGGCGACCTCGACGAATCCATCGCGACGCTGCGCCGGGCGGTCGAACTCGATCCGCTGGATCCGCAGGTTCACAACTGTCTCGGCAGCGCGCTGCGTGAAGCGGGCCGGAACGACGAAGCGATCGAGCATTTCGAACGGGTTGTCGAGCTGTCAGGCGGCGACGTCGACGCACACCTCAACCTGAGCCGGGCGCTGAAGAGCCAGAACCGGATCGAGGAGTCCGTCGAGGCCGGCAAGCGGGCCATCGAGCTGGATCCGCGCCGCGCGGAAGGCTATGTGAACCTGGCCCACGCGTATTACTGGCTGGATCGTGTCGACGACGCGATCGTGCAGTACCGGCATGCGCTCGAATTCGATCCGGATTCGGCGGACATTCACCAGAACCTGTCGATCGCGCTGTGCCAGGCGCGGCGCGTCCATGAAGCGCTGGAAAGCGCGCATGCCGCCGTCGCACTCGAACCCGGCACCGCGCGCCGACACGCGCATCTCGCGGACGTGCTGCGCAAGACCGGCGACGTCGACGCGGCGATCCGGTGCTATCGCCGTGCGCTGGAGTGCGATCCCGACAATCCGGGCACCTACACGTCGCTGCTGTTCTGCCTGGCGGGCCAGACCAACTTCGACCCCGATGCGTACCTGGCGGACGCGCGCGTGTTCGGCGCGCGCATGTCGATGCACGCGCAGCCGTGGCGGCACCAGCCGGCGCCGCTGAACGGGCGCAGGTTGCGTGTCGGCTTCGTATCGGGCGATTTCCGGCGGCACCCGGTCGGCATCTTTCTCGAAAGCGTCGTCGCGCATCTCGATCGGTCGCGGCTCGAACTGGTCGCGTTCACGACGTTCGATACCGAGGACGACTACACCGCGCGGCTGAAGCCGCATTTCGACGGCTGGCATCGCATCACGGATCTCGGGACGGAGCAGACGGCCCGACGCATCCACGAGGAGCGGATCGACGTGCTCGTCGATCTGGCAGGGCATACGGCGCACAATCGGTTGCCTGCCTTTGCGTGGAAGCCGGCGCCGATCCAGGTGAGCTGGCTCGGCTTTTTCGCGTCGACCGGCATCGCGGAGATGGACTATTTCCTCGGCGATGCGCACGTGCTGCCGGCCGCCGAGGAAGCGCACTTCGTCGAGCGGCCGTGGCGGCTGCCGGACAGCTACCTGTGCTTCACGCCGCCGCCGTACGACGTGCAGGTTGGCCCGCTGCCGATGCTGCGCAACGGGCACATCACGTTCGGTTGCTTCGGCAAGCTCGTGAAGGTGACCGACGACGTGGTGCGCGTCTGGTCGCGCCTGCTGCACACCGTGCCGGGCGCGAAGCTGCTGCTCAAGGCGTATGAACTCGCGGTCGAGGACATCTGCGACGCGACGCGCGCGCGCTTCGCGGCGCACGGCATCGACGCCGACCGGCTGATCCTCGAGCAGGGCTCGTCGCGCGACGCGTACTTCGCCGCATACAATCGCGCGGACGTGATGCTGAGCCCGTTCCCGTACCCGGGCGGCACGACGACGGCCGAGTCGCTGTGGATGGGCGTGCCGGTACTCGGGATGAAGGGAGAGAGGTTCGTCACGCACATCTGCGAGAGTCTGCTGCATGCGGCGGGCCTCGGCGACTGGATCGCGAGCGACGAAGCGGACTACATCGCGAAGGCCGTCGCGTTCTCCCGTGATCGCGGCGAGCTCGCGGCTATGCGCGCCGGGTTGCGCCAGCAGATGCAGCGTTCGCCGCTCGGCGACGCGAAGCGGTTCGCCCGCCACCTCGAGGACGCGTTCCACGGCATGTGGGACGCGTGGCTCGCCGGCACCCCGGACGACGCGCCGGCGCGGTAAGGGCCGCCACCGGGCGCCGTGTCGCCGGGCATCGCGGCGCGGTGCGGTGCATGCGGACATCCCAAAAAAAGAAGCCGCATCGCTGCGGCTCTTCGAGGAGTGCGCCCTCGCGGGCGTCGTTGTTGTTCTCGTTCGTTACGCGTCGGTGCGGTTCAGCCGAGCATCCCGGTCGACTGATAACGCGATGCCGCGTCGATGCGCTGCAGCGCCAGCCGATGATTCGTCATCAGCCGCTCGCGGCCGGCCTTCGCCTGTTCGGTGATGATCGCGTCGAGCCGCTGGATCTCGCGGACGATCGCGAGCGCATCCGGCGTCTGGTCCGCGTCGAGCGACATCAGCAGCGTGGCGCGTTCGTTCACGAGCGCGGCGGCGCGCTCCCATGCGTCGTGCGAGACGGCGTCCGCGAGCGCGTGCGTGAGCGCCAGCGCGCGTGTCAGCGAAGTATGTTCCATGGCGAGTGGTCCTCGTGGGCGGTGGCCGGATGCCGGTCCGTCACTTGTTGGTGGCGAGCGTGCCGGCGCTGCTCGAACCGCCGAACAGCTGCGTCAGGTACTGCTGGTTGTTCTGCATCTGCGTCATCAGCGTGTTGAGCGCGGTGAACTGCGCGTTGTACTGGGCCGTGAGCGAGTCCTGGTAGTTCTTCAGCTGCGTCGCCTGGTCCTGCAGGTTCGACAGGTCCTTGTTCAGCGAGGCCGTGCGCTGGTCGATCAGGCCGCCCGTCTGCGAGTACGAATTCGCGAAGTTGTTCAGCGAGACCCCGACGCCGTTCGTCGAGTTGAAGATCGCCGAGACGGCCGAGCCGTTGGTCGTGAGTGCGGTCTGCAGCTTCGTGCTGTCGACCGTCAGCGTGCCGTCGGTGTTCAGGTTGATGCCGATCGACGACAGGCTGTAGGTCTTGCCGCCCGTCGTGACGCCGCCGCTGAGCGCGGTCGCGAGGCCGTTCGTGATCGAGTTCAGCATCGCGTCGCCGAGCAGCGGGCCGGCCGTCGAGCCCGACGACGTGGTCGTGTACGACGACAGGCTCGATGCCGTCGTGACGAAGGTCGAGTACGCCTTCGCGAAATTGTTGATCGCCGTCGTGATGCCGGTCGTGTCCTGCGCGATCGTGAGCGTCTGCGTCGTGTTGACCGCGGCGGCCGTCAGGTTCAGCGTGACGCCGGTCAGCGCGTTGGAGATCTGGTTCGTCGCGCTCGTCACGGTGCTGCCGGCGATCGTGATGTTGGCGTCCGCGGCGGGCGTCACCGTGTTGTAGGTCGACTGCGTCGAGTCGAGCTTGCTGTTCAGGCCGGCGCCCGCGGTGATCGACACCGTGTTCGCCGCCCCGGTGTTGTTCGACGAGAGCACCAGGTGCTGGCCGTCGGACGCGTTGATCACGGTGGCCGTCACGCCCGGGTTGTTCGAGGCCTTGTTGATGTTCGCGGCGATCGTGGCGAGCGTGTCGGTCGACGAGACCGACACCTGCATCGAGCCGGTGCCGACGCCGACGGTCAGCGTGCCGCTGCCGATCGTGTCGGACGACGTGAGCGCCGGCGAAGAAATCGAGTTGGCGGTCGCGACCGCGTTGACTTTCACCGTGTACGTGCCGGCCGCCGCACCGCTCGCGGTGGTGGCGGTGAGGCCGGAGCCGCTGGCCGTCGCGGTCAGTGCCGACAGCGCCGTGCCGTCGGTGAGGCCCTTCAGCGCCGTTTGCAGCGCCGCGAGCTGCGATTTGATCTGCCCGATCGCGGACAGTTCGGTGTTGTCGGACGTTTGCTTGTTCGCGAGTGCGGTCGTTTGCGCGGCGGTCTTCGCGGTGACGAGCGCGGAGACGAGCGAATTGACGTCGAGCGACGACTTCGTCGAGCCGCTGATGAGGGACTGCGCAGCCTGCTGGAGCGCGGTGTTCAGGTCGCTGGAGGACGTGGTGGTGGTGGTCGTCGAGGTCATTCGGGTGCTCCGGTCCGCGTCGCCGGACAGGTTCGGGCGAATCGCGCGTCGGTGTCGAACAAGCGCGCAACGGGAGGTGAGCCTCCCGGGTGCGCGATGAAAAGGCGCGGGCGCCGGACCCAGGTCGCGGCGCCCGTGCCGGCGGACGGCGCGTCGCGAGACGCGCGCCGCCGGTCGTGGGGTATTAACCCAGGAGCTTCAGGACCTGCTGCGGCAGCGAGTTCGCTTGTGCCAGCACCGAGATGCCTGCTTGCTGCAGCACTTGCGCCTTGCTCAGGTTCGCCGTTTCCGTCGCGAAGTCCGCGTCGGTGATCTGCGAACGGGCTGCCGACATGTTGGTCGATTGCGTCTGCGTGTTCGTGATGGCCGACTGGAACGTGTTCTGCGTTGCGCCGAGCGTTGCCTGGAACGTGTTGACCTTCGTCAGCACTGCGTCGATCGAGCCCATTGCGGCTTGCGAATCCGTGACGCTCGAAACCGTCAGCGCGGAGAGGCCGAGGTTTGCCGAGTCCCAGCTCTGCGAGCCGAAGTTCGCTGCGATCGTCTGGCCGTTGATTGCGCCGATCTGGAAGCTGACCGTGCCCAGGCCTTGCAGGACGGATTGACCGTTGAACGTCGTTTGCGTTGCGACGCGCGAGATTTCCGTCAGACGGGTCGAGACTTCCGACTGCAGGTTTGCACGTGCGTTGGAGTCGAGCGAGCCGTCGCCTGCTTCAACTGCCAGCTGGCGGATACGTTGCAGGTTGTCGACGATCGACTGGAGCGCGCCGGCGGTCGTCTGGACCATCGAGATGCCGTTGTTCGCGTTCGACACGCCCTGGTTCAGCGCGTTGATCGCGGCCGTCTGGGTCGTCGCGATTGCGAGGCCCGCTGCGTCGTCTGCCGCGCTGTTCACGCGCTTGCCCGACGACAGGCGGTTGATCGCTTGCGACAGCGCGTTTTGCGAGCCCGACAGATTCGTCTGCGTCGACAGCGAAAGGATGTTGGTGTTGATGTTCAGCATTTGCTTCCTCGTTTTGGAAAATGCCTGAGTACAGACAGGATCAGGTTCGTTTTCGGCGTTGCGCTTTATCGCGAGTGGCGCTGCCCGCCTTTCCTGGTTGACGGCGGCACCCGGCGAAAACTTTAGAGGGATGTGTGAGGAAAATCGGGACGGAAGCATGCCGCTGCCGCGAAGTCCGCGCCTGGTATGGCTGGCAGCGATTTTGGCCGGGTTGCGCGACGGTCTCGTTGGATGGTGTATGCGGCCGCGCCGCGCGGGGCGGCGAACCGGGATCGACAAAAGGATAGTTTTGTCTGTGATTTCCTGATATGATGGCGGGCTGAATTGAGATTTTCTGTCAAGCCTGTGCCGTCCCGGCACTCTTGCTGGCAGTCAAACGCGGCGCTGCACGCGGCTTGTGAAGCGTACTCGCGGTGCTTTGTGCCTCTCTTTTCCGGCCTCCGAGGCCGTATTTCCGCTCGTTTCGCCTGTTGTGGGGACGCCCGGATGGCCGGTGCGTGGCGCTTGGCCGCTACGTTTTTGACCGTTTAAGCAATTTAGGAACGACATGACGACGATTCTTCTGAAAGAAAACGAGCCGTTCGAAGTGGCGATTCGCCGCTTTCGCCGTGCTATCGAAAAAAATGGCCTGATCGCTGAACTGCGCGAACGCCAGTCCTACGAAAAGCCGACCGCAGTCCGCAAGCGCAAGAAGGCAGCAGCCGTCAAGCGCCTGCACAAGCGCCTGCGCAGCCAGATGCTGCCGAAGAAGCTCCACTAAGAGCATCTACGGTTCGCCGCGAAACGGCGGAGCGTGCTTCGAAAGAAGCCGCTCCGCCGTTTTGCTTTTCGGGCCGGAAAAAACGGCTTCGATCTCGGGAATCAAGCCTTGGCGGGGCGCCGCCTGGCCGCGACGCGGCGGGTTCGACGGATTGCCGGGCGGTTGCGGGCCGCCGCGGGGTTCGTTCCGAAGTCGTCATCGCGGCGCTCGGCGTCGGCGTGACGCGATCGGCATCTGCTTGAGGAAACGCAGCGCGTGCGTGGGAGCCACGCACGACGCGATGACGTATCGATGCACCAACCCGGACCGCCGTGCGGGGCTGCGTCGCCGTCAGCCTGCCTTGCGGCGCCGCGCCGGCTGCTGCTTGCCGCCGAGCGCCGCGCATTTGGCGTGACACGGGCAGCCGGTCTCGTGGTCGTTGACCATCCCGGTTGCCTGCATCAGCGCGTAGCAGATCGTCGAGCCGACGAACTTGCAGCCGTATTCCTTCAGCGCCTTGCTGAGCGCATCGGACTCGGCGGTCGATGCGGGCGCGTCGCGATACGACTGCCACGCGTTCTGCACCGGTGTATGGTCGACGAACGACCACAGGAATTGCGCGAGCGACCCGTGGTCGTCGCGAATGCGCTGCACGGCCCGGGCATTGGTCACTGCGGATTCCACCTTCGCGCGATTGCGTACGATGCCCGGATTTTCGAGCAGCTTCTCGATGCGCTTCGGCGTGAAGCGCGCGACCGCGTCGACATCGAACTCGGCGAACGCCTCGCGATAGCCGGCGCGCTTGTTCAGGATCGTCGACCACGACAGCCCCGCCTGCGCGCCTTCCAGAATCAGCATTTCGAACAGATGGCGATCGTCATGCGACGGCACGCCCCACTCGGTATCGTGATAGTGAGCATCCGCTTCCGTCCTTACCCAGTTGCACCGCTGCGACATCGTCAGCCTCGTTCCAGAGTCGATTCGATCGTGCCAGCATAGCGGAAGGCCCATTCACGGCATAGCTGGCCGAACGGCAGATGGGCGCGCGGCGCCGATCCGGTTAAGCTTGGCGCCTGTTCGAATCAGCAGGATCAACGCATGACGGCACTACTTTTTGCGATCGGCATCGACGGCGGCGGCACCGGCACCCGTGCGGTACTGGCCGACCGGCACGGGCGCGAGCTCGCACAGGGGCGCGGCGGCCCGTCGGGGCTCGGCCTTGGCATCGAGCGCGCGTGGGCATCGATCGGCGCGGCCTGCGCCGACGCCTTCACGCGGGCCGGGCTCGCGTTCGACTGGTCGCAATGCGCGCTCGGTTGCGGGCTCGCGGGCGTCAACAACGCCGCGTGGCTCGCCGCGTTCCGTGCGCAGGCGCCGCTCGACGCGCTCGCGATCGAGAGCGACGCGTATACGACCGTCGTCGGCGCGCACGGCGGTGCGCCGGGGCTCATCGTCGCACTCGGCACGGGCAGCATCGCGGCGGCGCTCGACGCGGCGGGCGACTGCCGCATCGCGGGCGGCTTCGGTTTTCCGTCCGGCGACGAGGCGAGCGGCGCGTGGCTCGGCATGCGCGCGCTTGCATACGCGCAGCAGGCGCTCGACGGTCGCGTGCCGCGCGACGCGTTCGCCGGCGCGCTGCTCGCGGAAACGGGCGTGCACGATCGCGACGCGCTCGTCCAGTGGTCGTGCGATGCGAACCAGACGATCTACGCGCGCCTCGCGCCGATCGTGTTCGCGCACCGCGACCATCCTTGTGCGGCAGCGCTGATCGCGCAGGCCGGTGAAGAGATCGGCAAGATGATCGACGCGCTCGATCCGCGGCAGGCGCTGCCGGTCGCGCTGTGCGGCGGGCTGGCCGACGCGCTGGCGCCGGCCGTGCCGGCGCGCCACGCGGCCCGGCTGCGCGCGCCGCTCGACGATTCCGCGCACGGCGCGTTGCGGCTTGCGTTGCAGGCGTTGAGGGCAGCCGAGGCGGGGTGAGCGGTTCAAGTGGGCGGCGTGCGGTGAGTGGTGAGTGGGCCGGGCAGGCCGAACGGCCCGAAACCGCCCCAATCCCCAACCGCCCGGCGGCCCCCCGGGCACGACGTTAAAATGGCGGTTCCGCAGCGTCCTGCGCGCCATTCACCCGTCCCCATGTACAAAGTCATCGCCACCGATCTCGACGGCACCCTGCTGAACAGCGACCACCAGCTCGATCCGTACACGATCGAGACCGTCCGCCGGCTCGACCGCGACGGCCTGCAATTCGTGATCGCGACGGGGCGCCACTATGCGGACGTCGCCGGCATCCGCGACGTGCTGGGCATCCGGCCGTACCTGATCACGTCGAACGGCGCGCGCGTGCATGCGCCGGACGACACGGCGATCCACGCGCAGGACATCGATCCCGCGATCGTCCGCGGCCTGGTGCAGCCGGGTGTGACGGGCGCGCACGGGCGCGTGATCGTCAACCTCTTCACCGACCGCGGCTGGCTGATCGACCGCGACGCGCCGCACCTGCTCGAATTCCACCAGGATTCGGGATTCCGGTACGACGTGATCGACATGTCCGCGCACGACGGCGCCGATATCGCGAAGGTGCTGTACATCGGCGAGCCGGCTGATCTGGCGGTGGTCGCCGAGCAGATGCGCGTGCGGTTCGGCGACGCGTTGTACGTCACGTATTCGTTGCCCGACTGTCTCGAAGTGATGACCGCCAACGTGTCGAAGGGCCGCGCGCTGCGTGCGGTGCTCGCGCGGCTCGGCGTCGACGCCGGCCACTGCATCGCGTTCGGCGACAACATGAACGACATCGACCTGCTCGAAACGGCCGGTCACGCGTTCATGATGAACAACGCGAACCCCGACCTGATCGCACACCTGCCGCACATTCCGCGGATCGGCAACAACTTCGACGCGGGCGTCGCCCGCCACCTGCGCACGCTGTTCGCGCTCGAGGACACCCTCGACGGCGTTGCCGCTTCCTGAGCGGCCATGAAAAACGGGCGCCAGCGGCGCCCGTCCAAATTACCTGCCTCTATGTTGTTCGACAGCGTGAGGCTCGCTGCTCTGCTCGCGTGACCCCGTAGCGTTTTATTCGTTGGTGCGAGCGGATGCGGGCAGCAGGCCGACGGCATCGTCGCGCCCCGCGATGAGCGGATAGACGACCCCCGCGATTGCCGCACCGATGATCGGCGCGACCCAGAACAGCCACAGCTGGCCGATCGCCTCGCCGCCCACGAACAGCGCCGGGCCGGTCGAGCGGGCCGGGTTCACCGACGTGTTGGTGACCGGGATGGAGATCAGGTGAATCAACGTCAGGCACAGGCCGATCGCGATCGGCGCGAAGCCGGCAGGCGCGCGCTTGTCGGTGGCGCCGAGAATCACGAACAGGAAGAAGCCCGTCATCACGACTTCGCAGATGAACGCCGCACCGAGCGAGTAGTGGCCGGGCGAGCGCTCGCCGAAGCCGTTCGTCGCAAAGCCGCTGCCGACGACGTCGAAGCCCGGCTTTCCGGTCGCGATCAGGTACAGCACGAACGCACCCAGCGTGGCGCCGACCACCTGCGCGACGATGTACGGCGCGAGATCGCGCGCAGGGAAGCGGCCGGCGACCGTCAGGCCGACGCTGACCGCCGGATTCAGGTGACAGCCCGAAATATGGCCGATCGCGAATGCCATCGTCAGCACGGTCAGGCCGAAGGCGAGTGCGACTCCGGCAAAGCCGATGCCGAGGCCCGGAAAGGCGGCGGCCAGCACGGCGCTTCCGCACCCGCCGAGCACCAGCCAGAACGTGCCGAATACCTCTGCAGCCAGACGCTGAGAAAGATTCATGTAAGGACCTCGTTCGAGTGGGTTGAAGACAAACGGACGACCGGATGATTTATTCCGACGCCCGGAATTGGTCTGGATTATAGGAAATGAATCGGGTTCGAGAGGGTCAACGATTGTTAAATTTGAATGGCCGGCGAATGGCTTTTATTAGAATAAGTCCGCATTCTCGATATCGACGAATCGGTTAAAGATGACAGCATTAATTTCGAAGAGCAGGGCGGCGGTACGATGACGTAACGGATGTTGGCGTTCCGGCCGGATTTGCTGGAGCCGCATCATGGAAAAGGGGAGTCGAAAAATGTCTCAATACGCGAAACTCAAGGCGCAGATCGCCGAGTTGCAGGCCCAGGCGGATGACGTGCGTCGCCAGGAAGTGGCGGCGGTGATCGCCGACGTCCAGCGAATGATTGCCGAATATGGCCTGACGGCCGAGGACCTGGGCTTCGCGGAGCGAGCGCGGCGCGGCCGTCCGCCGAAAAAGGCGCCGCTGCCCCCGAAATACCGCGACCCGAAGTCGGGCGCAACCTGGAGCGGGCGCGGCAAGCCGCCGAATTGGATCGTCGGGAAAAATCGCGATCGTTTCCTGATCGAATGACCGCGCAAAAAGAAAGAGCCGCATCGACGATGCGGCTCTTTGGCGTCTTCGGGATTTTCAGGCCGATTTTGGCGCGAATTTTGCCGGATATTTCCTGACGAATTTCGACGTCAGGCGCCTGCGACCTGACGCAGGACCGGCCGTTTAGCCGCCGTGCAAAGCGATTCGTAAGTTTCGACATACCGCTGCGCCATCGCTTTCGAGCTGAAGCGCGTATCGAAACGTGCGCGGATCGTGTCGCGCGACAGGCTGTCGATCCGGTGCAGTGCACCGACGGCGCCCTGCACGTCCTCGACGATGAAGCCGGTCACGCCGTCCTCGATCACTTCCGGCACCGAGCCCCGGTTGAACGCGACGACCGGCGTGCCGCAGGCCATCGCCTCGATCATCACCAGGCCGAACGGCTCCGGCCAGTCGATCGGGAACAGCAGCGCCTTCGCGCCGGACAGGAACGCCGGCTTCTGCGCCTCGTTGATCTCGCCGATGAATTCGACGTGCGCCTCGCCGAGCAGCGGCTCGATCACTTCCTTGAAGTAGTCGGCGTCGGCCTTGTCGACCTTCGCGGCGATCTTCAGCGGCAACCCGCTTTGCGCGGCGATCCGGATCGCGGTGTCGACCCGCTTTTCGGGGCAGATCCGGCCTAGGAACGCAAGGTATTCGGGCTTCACGTCCGGTTGCGGCGTGAGCAGCGTGTCGGGCAGCCCGTGATACACGGTGCCGGCCCACGCGGCTTGCGGCAGCGGCTTGCGCTGGTTGTTCGAGATCGACACGACCGGCGCGTCCGGGAATGCATCGAATACCGGCTGCAGCTCCGGCAGGTCGAGGCGGCCGTGCAGCGTCGTCACGTAAGGCGTATCGAGGCGCGACATCAGCGAGAACGGCATGTAGTCGAGGTGGAAGTGCAGCACGTCGAATTCGTGCGCGACACGGGCGACCTGCTCGATCAGGCGCATATGGGGCGCCATCGAGTCGCGGATCGACGGGTCGAGCCGCAGTGCGCGCGGCCATGCCGCCTCGAGACGGGCGGACGTGACGGAGTCGCCGCTCGCGAACAGCGTCACGTCGTGGCCAAGCTCGACGAGCGCCTCGGTGAGGTAGGACACGACACGCTCGGTGCCGCCATAGAGTTTCGGCGGGACAGCTTCGTAAAGCGGCGCGATCTGGGCAATACGCATGGGCGTTCTCCGGTGTCGACCAGCGCGGGGCGCTCGAATGCGCATGCTGGTCCGATGCAGGGTTGCGGAACTCGCCGACGCACGCGCTCTGCGGTACGTGGCCCGGTCCGGGGCGCGGTGCGCGGGAGGCCGGGCGGCAAGCTGCGGGGCGGGCCGGCACGGCTCCCGCCGCCGCCCATTGGAGTCCATTATCGATATCGCCTTCAGGGGTTCGAGTGTTTTTTCAAACACTTAAGGCTTGTTACACCATGAAATACGCGAAAACCCCGATAAAAAGGGTGCGGAAACACAAAGCGATATGGCAACGAGAATTGTTGCGCTATCGTGAAAAACCACTATAATTTTTACCGATTCATTTTCCGGCGGCCTTGCCGGATGGCCTTCAGCCGGATTCGTCCCACGCGGAACCGCATCGTCGACGAATTCGCGCGTCAGTCGCCCCACCGTTTGTTCCCTTTCAATTCGCCTTGTCGGAAAAATTCCTACACGGTTTACAGACAAATCCTGCGCGGCATACGCCACTTCGCTGATACCGGCAAAAATGCCGTTTAGCCAAAATTCGCCCTGTAAGACTATAAACGTGCCGACGGTGCGCCCAACGCGGCCTGATCGAGCAAACGTTTTCATAACATGAAAGGCCAAAGCAAAGCTCTTAACGGGGGAATCATGAGCGCCACCAGCGAAATGCTCAGTGAGATCAAAGAGGTCAACCTGTCGTACCTCCTCCTCGCGCAGCGCCTGCTGCGGGAAGACAAAGCGATGGGCATGTTCCGCATGGGCGTGTCCCAGGAACTGGCCGACGTGCTCGCGAACCTCACGCTCGCCCAGACCGTGAAGCTCGCCGCATCGAACCAGATGTTGTGCCGTTTCCGCTTCGACGATCACGCGTTGCTGTCGTCGCTCGCCGACAAGGGGCGCAGCGACGTCGTCACGCACGCGCATTCGGCCATCCTGATGGCCGGCCAGCCGGTCGAAAGCGTCCGCTGATCCTTCCCCGCCTTGCGTTCGTCCCGGCGCGCCGCGCCGGCAGGCGGCGTATTGGCCACTCATCCGAACAACGTCAAGCGGACGGTTATTCACCATGGCAAGCAAAAGCGTCGTGATCGAGGTGAAGGAAATCACCCTCGCCATCGAACTGATCGAACTGGGCGCCCGGCTGCAACTGCTGGAGGCGGAAACGAGCCTGTCGCGCGATCGCCTGATCAAGCTGTACAAGGAGCTGAAGGGCGCGTCGCCGCCGAAGGGGATGTTGCCGTTCTCGACCGACTGGTTCATGACGTGGCAGCCGAACATCCACTCGTCGCTGTTCTACAACATCTACCGGTTCATGCAGGATCACGGCCGCTGCGAGCCGATCCAGTCGATCGTGAAGGCGTACCGGCTCTATCTGGAGCACGTGAACCTGTCCGGCGACGAGGCCGCGCTGAGCCTCACGCGCGCATGGACGCTGGTGCGCTTCTTCGATTCGGGGATGCTGCAGATGACCCCGTGCACGCGCTGCGGCGGCCACTTCGTCGCGCATGCGCATGATCCGCATCAAGGTTTCGTGTGCGGCCTCTGCCAGCCGCCGTCGCGCGCCGGCAAGACCCGCAAGGCCGCCGCCGCGCGCGCCGAGCTGTCCGCCGCCGCGGCCTGAGCGCCGGGCCGGGCAAGGCCTGGCGGGGCGCAAGCGCGCGCCGGACGGCAGCCGCGCGCCGCGCGAACCGGCCGGGGCTTGCTGGTAAACACCGCCGCGCCGCTGCTGTGCGGCCGCGAAAGTTTTCCTGCCGACTGCCGTAAACCTGATTAACGGCGGTCTCCCCGCCGGTCATTCGTGAGGGACAGGCAGTGCTGATTATCGTGGGAACACTCGTGACGCTGTTGTCCGTCTTCGGCGGTTACGCGCTGGCAGGCGGGCATCTGGGCGCATTGATCCAGCCGGTCGAGATCCTGATGATCGCGGGTGCGGGCGTCGGCGCGTTCATCCTCGGCAACGGCCTGAAGACCATCAAGGGGACGCTGCGTGTGCTGCCGACGCTCTTCAAGGGCTCGAAGTACACCAAGGACGTCTATATGGAGCTGATGGCGCTCCTGTACGTGCTGCTCGCGAAGGCGCGCAAGGAAGGCACGCTGACGCTCGAGGCCGACATCGACGATCCGGACAAGAGCCCGATCTTCACGCAATACCCGAAGATCCTCGCCGATCGCCACATCGTCGAATTCCTGACCGACTACCTGCGCCTGATGGTGGGCGGCAACATGAACGCGTTCGAGATCGAGAGCCTGATGGACGAGGAGATCGAGACGCACCACGCGGAAGGCGAAGGCCCGGCGCACGCGCTGATGCGCGTCGGCGACGCGATGCCGGCGTTCGGGATCGTCGCGGCCGTGATGGGCGTCGTCCACACGATGGCATCCGCCGACAAGCCGCCCGCGG
This sequence comes from Burkholderia sp. AW49-1, assembly GCF_053427845.1. Classification (NCBI taxonomy): domain Bacteria; kingdom Pseudomonadati; phylum Pseudomonadota; class Betaproteobacteria; order Burkholderiales; family Burkholderiaceae; genus Burkholderia; species Burkholderia sp. AW49-1. Next base: position 171,730 of record NZ_JBSAXF010000008.1, read on the forward strand.
TGCTCGGCGCGATGATCGCGCAGGCGCTGGTCGGCACGTTCCTCGGGATCCTGCTGTCGTACGGGCTGATCGGGCCGCTCGCGAGCCTCGCGGAGCAGCGCGTGGCCGAGTCGACCAAGATGTTCCAGTGCATCAAGGTGACGATTCTCGCGAGCCTGAACGGCTATGCGCCGGCGATCGCGGTCGAGTTCGGCCGCAAGGTGCTGTTCTCGACCGAGCGGCCGTCTTTCACCGAGCTCGAAGAGCACGTGCGCCGCGTGAAGGCGAAGTGACGCGGAGCGTTCGATGAGCAAGAACAAGGATCGCGCGATCGTCGTGAAACGGGTGGCCCCGCAGAAGAAGGGCCACCACGGCGGCGCATGGAAGCTCGCCTATGCCGACTTCATGACCGCGATGATGGCGTTCTTCCTGCTGATGTGGCTGCTGAGCTCGGTCACGCCGGTGCAGCTGAAGGGGATCGCCGAGTACTTCAACACGCCGCTGAAGGCCGCGCTGTTCGGCAGCGGCGACCGCAGCTCGCAGGACTCCAGCATCATCAACGGCGGCGGCCGCGACCTGTCGAGCCTCGACGCCGGCACGCTGCGCCGCACCGACGGCACGACGTCGCTCGCCGACCGCGTCGCGAAGGCCGGCGACGACAAGACGCGCTCGCAGGCGCAGGGCGCGCAGGACCGGCTCGAGCAGACGCGCCTGCACGACCTGCAGATCAAGCTGATGGCGGCGATCGAGGCGAACCCGACGCTGCGCCAGTTCAAGCAGCAGATCCGCATCGATTCGACGCTGATGGGGCTGCGCATCGAGATCGTCGATACGCAGAAGCGGCCGATGTTCGCGATGTCGAGCGACCACGTCGAGCCGTACATGCGCGACATCCTGCGCGAGATCGGCAAGACGCTGAACGACGTGCCGAACCGGATCATCGTCCAGGGACACACCGACGCGGTGCCGTACGCGGGCGGCGAGGGCGGCTACAGCAACTGGGAGCTGTCGGCCGACCGCGCGAACGCGTCGCGCCGCGAGTTGATCGCGGGCGGCATGGACGAGGCGAAGGTGCTGCGCGTGCTCGGCCTCGCGTCGACGCAGAACCTGAACAAGGCCGATCCGCTCGATCCGGAAAACCGCCGGATCAGCGTGATCGTGCTGAATCGCAAATCCGAAGATGCGCTGATGCGCGACGACGCGACGACCACGACGCTGTCGGCCGACGCGGCGGGCTCGAAGCTGCTGGCCCAGCAGCTCGGCGGCCCGGCGCCGGCCGCGCGACCGGTGCTCGCGAGCGCCGTCGCCGTGGCGCCGAAACCCTGACGTTTCCCAGATTTCGAGACAGACATGATCCGAACCATTCTCGCCATCGACGACTCGGCGACCATGCGTGCGCTGCTGCACGCGACGCTGGCGCAGGCCGGCTACGACGTGACGGTGGCGCCGGACGGCGAAGCCGGCTTCGACATGGCGGCCACCGTGCCGTACGACCTGGTGCTGACCGACCAGAACATGCCGCGCAAGAACGGGCTCGAGGTGATCGCCTCGCTGCGCAAGCTGACGGCGTACGCGGATACGCCGATCCTCGTGCTGACCACCGAAGGCAGCGATGCCTTCAAGGACGCCGCGCGCGACGCGGGCGCGACCGGCTGGATCGAAAAGCCGATCGACCCGGCCGTGCTGATCGACCTGGTCGCGACGCTGTCCGAGCAGACCGCCTCCTGACATGTACGCGACGAATTCAACCGGTGACCGGGCATGACTCTCGACATCACGCAGTTCTACCAGACCTTTTTCGACGAAGCGGACGAGTTGCTCGCGCAGATGGAGCAGCTGCTGCTGAACCTCGACGTCGGCTCGCCCGACCCCGAGGACCTGGCCGCGATCTTCCGCGCCGCGCATTCGATCAAGGGCGGTGCGGCGACCTTCGGCTTTTCCGCGCTGACCGAGACGACCCACATCCTCGAGTCGCTGCTCGACCGCGCGCGCAACCATGAGCTGACGCTGACCAAGGAAATGGTCGACGCGTTCCTCGAGACCAAGGACGTGCTGTCCGACCAACTGGTCGACTATCGCGCGAGCGCGGAACCGGACGCGGCGGCTGCCGCGACGATCTGCGCGAAGCTCGAACGCCTGAAGGCCGAGAGCGGCGCGGGTGCGCCCGCGGCCGCTGGCGTAGCGGCTGCCGTGCCGGCCGAGGCGGCCGCACCGGCGCCGGCGCCCGTCGCCGACGACCGCGCGCCCGATCACGTGGTCGAACAGGCCGTCGCGGCCGCGCATCCGGCGGACGACGCCGGTGCGGGCGGCCCGCACCTGAAGATCACGCTCGTCGGCGTCGACGCGAAGGACCAGGCGCTGCTCACCGAGGAACTCGGCAATCTCGGCCGGATCGTCGGCCGCGAGGAAGCAGGCGCGGACCTGACGCTGTGGCTCGAATCGGACGTGCCGTCCGACGACATCGTCGCCGTGTGCTGCTTCGTGATCGACGACAGCCAGATCCGCATTGCGCGCGGCACCGCGCCGGCCGCACCGGCGGCGCCCGCCGCCGCGCCGGCCGCGCTCGAACCGGCGGCCGCGCCGGAGCCGGCCGCCCGCGTCGAGGTATTCGCACAAGCCGCCGGTGCCGCACCGGCCGCCGCCGCACCGCAAGCGCCGTCGCAACCGGCGCCGCAAGCGGCCCCGCAACCGCACGCCGAACCCGCCGCGCCGGCTGCCCACGCTGCCGCGCACCACGACGACAAGCGTCCGCGCCCGGCCGCTGCCGCATCGGGCGCCGAAGGCAGCTCGATCCGCGTCGGCGTCGAGAAGGTCGATCAGCTGATCAACCTGGTCGGCGAACTCGTGATCACGCAGGCGATGCTCGCGGAAACGGCGAGCGCGTTCGATCCGGCGCTGCACGACCGCCTCTTCAACGGGATGGCGCAACTGGAACGCAACGCGCGCGACCTGCAGGAAGCGGTGATGTCGATCCGCATGATGCCGATGGACTACGTGTTCAGCCGCTTCCCGCGCCTCGTGCGCGACCTGGCCGGCAAGCTCGGCAAGCAGGTCGAGCTCGTCACGTTCGGCCAGGCGACCGAGCTCGACAAGAGCCTGATCGAGCGGATCATCGACCCGCTCACCCACCTCGTGCGCAACAGCCTCGACCATGGGATCGAGACCGTCGACAAGCGGCGCGCCGCCGGCAAGGACGCGGTCGGCCAGCTCGTGCTGTCGGCCGCGCATCACGGCGGCAACATCGTGATCGAGGTCAGCGACGACGGCGGCGGCCTGAACCGCGAGCGGATTCTCGCGAAGGCCGCGAAGCAGGGCATGCAGATTCCCGACACCATCAGCGACGACGAAGTCTGGCAGCTGATCTTCGCGCCGGGCTTCTCGACCGCCGAGACGGTGACCGACGTGTCGGGCCGCGGCGTCGGGATGGACGTCGTGAAGCGCAACATCCAGTCGATGGGCGGCCACGTCGAGATCAGCTCGCAGGCCGGCCGCGGCACGACCACGCGGATCGTGCTGCCGCTCACGCTCGCGATTCTCGACGGGATGTCGGTGAAGGTCGGCACGGAAATCTTCATCCTGCCGCTGAACTTCGTGATGGAGTCGCTGCAGCCGTCGAACGACGACATCTACACGGTCGGCAACGGCGAGCGCGTGGTGCGTGTGCGCGGCGAATACCTGCCGCTCGTCGCGCTGCACGAGGTGTTCTCGGTCGAGGACGCGCGCACCGATCCGACCCAGGGGATCGTCACGATCATGGAAACCGAGGGGCGTCGCTTCGCGATGCTCATCGACGAGCTGGTCGGCCAGCAGCAGGTGGTCGTGAAGAACCTCGAAACGAACTACCGCAAGGTGCACGGCATCTCGGCGGCGACCATTCTCGGCGACGGCAGCGTCGCGCTGATCGTCGACGTCGCGGCGCTGAACCGCGAAACCCGTGCGATGCACGGCGCCCGTGCCGGCGCCGAGCTCGCGATGATCTGATGTCTCTCGCCATTCAACCGATTGGGGGCAAACGTGTCTGCTGAAGTCCAAATGATCAATCCGGCCGCGGCGAACGCGGCAACGAGTCGCCGCGACGCGGAACAAGGCGACGCGACCGGCCAGGAATTCCTGGTGTTCACGCTCGGCGACGAGGAATACGGGATCGACATCCTGAAGGTGCAGGAAATCCGCGGCTACGACAGCGTCACGCGCATCGCGAACGCGCCGGACTTCATCAAGGGCGTGATCAACCTGCGCGGAATCATCGTGCCGATCGTCGACATGCGGATCAAGTTCCATCTCGGCCGCGTCGAGTACGACCACCAGACCGTCGTGATCATCCTGAACGTGTCGAATCGCGTGGTCGGGATGGTGGTCGACGGCGTGTCGGACGTGCTGACGCTGCAGACCGACCAGATCATGCCGGCGCCGGAATTCGGCGCGACGCTGACGACCGAATACCTGACGGGCCTCGGCACCGTCGACGGCCGGATGCTGATCCTGATGGACATCGAAAAGTTGATGTCGAGCCGGGAAATGGCGCTGATCGAAACACTCGGCGGGTAAGCGCGCCGCGCGCGCAGGAATTTCGGGAGAATCTGCAATGTTGCATAACTGGTCGATCCGCACGACGCTCACGGCGGTCGGACTCATCCTCGTGTGCCTGGCCGCCGCGGTCGGCGGGCTCGGCCTCTACGCGCTCAATCACGCGAGCCGTTCGCTCGACGAGATCGCGCACGTCGACCTGCCGGCGATTCACACGCTGGACGACACGGCCGCGCACCTGCTGCGCTCGCGCATAGCGCTCGATCGCTTCCGTACGCTGACCGAAGCCGGCAATGCGGCCGAGGCGGCGAAGGTGCTCGACCGCGCGCAGGAGCTGTATTCGAAGTCGAACCAGAACTGGCAGGCGTTCCAGTCGACGCCGAAGCTCGGCGTCGAGCAGGCGCTCATCGACGAGCTCACCGCCCGCTACACGACGATCGTGAAGGAAGGCGTCGAGCCCGAATTTGCCGCGGCGCGCGCGGGCGACATGGCGGCGTACCACGCGATTGCCGACGCGAAGATCAGCCCGATGTTCGTCGCGTTCGACCAGACGGCGGCGGCCGTGATCGCATCGTTGCAGAAGCGCGCGGAAGAACGCCAGGCCGCGACGCAATCGCAAATCTCGCTGATGGTCGTGCTGATCGCGGCCGGCATCGCGATCGCGTTCGTCGTCGTGATCGCGATCCGCTTCGCCATGCGCGGGCTGATCGTGAAGCCGCTCGAGGATGCGATCGCGCACTTCGAGCGCATCGCCGGCGGCGACCTCACGCAGCCGGTGAACGTGTCCAGCACCAACGAGATCGGCCGCCTGTTCGGCGGCATCAAGCGGATGCAGGACGCCGTGACGACGATGGTGCAGGCCGTGCACCGCGGCACCGAGTCGATCGACGTCGGCGCGCGCGAGATCTCGACCGGCAACACCGACCTGTCGCAGCGCACCGAGGAGCAGGCCGCGTCGCTGCAGGAAACCGCATCGAGCATGGAGCAGTTGACCGGCACCGTGCGGCAGAACGCGGAGAACGCACGGCAGGCGAGCCAGCTCGCGGTGAACGCGTCCGACATCGCGACGCAGGGCGGCGACGTGGTCGGCCAGGTCGTGTCGACGATGCAGGACATCGCGGCGAGCTCGGGCAAGGTCGTCGACATCATCGGCACGATCGAAGGCATCGCGTTCCAGACCAACATCCTCGCGCTGAACGCGGCGGTCGAAGCCGCGCGCGCGGGCGAGCAGGGCCGCGGCTTCGCGGTGGTCGCGGGCGAAGTGCGCTCGCTGGCGCAACGCAGCGCGAGCGCCGCGAAGGAAATCAAGCAGCTGATCGGCGATTCGGCCGAGAAGGTCGAAAGCGGCTCGGCGCTCGTCGCGCGCGCCGGCTCGACGATGGACGAGATCGTGCAGGCCGTGCGCCGCGTGACCGACATCATGGGCGAGATCAGCGCCGCGTCGGACGAGCAGTCGACCGGCATCGAGCAGGTCAATCGCGCGGTCGGCCAGATGGATTCGGTCACGCAGCAGAACGCGGCGCTCGTCGAGCAGGCCGCGGCGGCGGCCGCCTCGCTCGAGGAGCAGACGCGCCAGATGAAGGCGGTCGTGTCGGAGTGGCGCGTCGCGGGCGGCATCGCGCTCGCGCCGGCGCGCCATGCTGCACGCCCGGCCGCGCATGCAGCGGCGCCGGCGTTGCCGTCGGCGCACCGTCACGAAGCGTCGCCGGCCGCATTGCCGGCACCGCAGGCTGCCGCGCAGCCGGCCCGTCGCGCCGCACCGGCGCCGCATGCCGCGGCACCGGCCGCGAGCCACGAAACCCGGCGCGCGCCGGACGCCGCCGCCGCACGCGCGTCGAAGGAAGCGCCGGCAGCGGGCGGCTACGGCCCGCGTCTCGCGAAGGCGGCCGGCGCACCGGCGCCGAAGTCCGCCGAGAAACCCGCACTGGTCCGCCCCGCGCTGAACGGCGAGAAGCCGGCGATGGCGGCGGCCGGCACGTCCGACGACGACTGGGAGACTTTCTAAGCCATGCCGTCCGCGCGCGCACCGTTTCGACCCGATGCACCGGATGCCTCGCCCCGCGCGGGCGAGCCGGGGCGCGACTTCGCGTTTACCGGCGCGGATTTCGCACGCATCCGCGCGCTGATCCATCAACGCGCGGGCATTTCGCTGTCCGAGCACAAGCGCGACATGGCGTACAGCCGGCTCGCACGCCGGCTGCGCGCACGCGGCCTCGACACGTTCCGCGACTACCTCGACCTGCTCGAACAGGAGGACGATCCGCTCGAGTGGGAAGCGTTCACCAACGCGCTGACGACGAACCTGACCGCGTTCTTTCGCGAGTCGCACCATTTCCCGATCCTGGCCGACTTCGTGAAGGGGCGCGCGGCGCCCGTGTCGGTGTGGTGCTCGGCGGCGTCGACCGGCGAGGAGCCTTACTCGATCGCGATCACGCTGATCGAGGCGCTCGGCGAATCGGCCGCGCGCGGCGCATCGATTCTCGCGACCGATCTCGACACGCAGGTGCTCGCGAAGGCCGAGGCCGGCATCTACACGTACGACCAGGTCAAGCACCTGAGCCCGGAGCGGCTCAAGCGCTTCTTCCTGAAGGGCACGGGCGCGCAGGCCGGCCGCGTGAAGGTGCGCCCGGAACTGCGCGCGATGATCCGCTTCGAGCAGCTGAACCTGACCGATGCCGACTACGGGATCGCGAAGCCGTTCGACGCGATCTTCTGCCGCAACGTGATGATCTATTTCGACAAGCCGACGCAGGGGCAGGTGCTGTCGCGCTTCGAGCCGCTCGTGAAGCCGGGCGGCCTGCTGTTCGCCGGGCATTCGGAGAATTTCACGTACGTCTCGCAGGCGTTCCGGCTGCGCGGGCAGACGGTGTACGAACTGACGCGCGATGCCGCGCCGGGCCTGCGCCCGCACGGCGCCGCGCCGGCCGCGGCGGCGCCGCCGCGCGCCCATGCGCGTGCCGCGGGCGCCGTGCCCGCTTACGGAGAACGCGGATGAGCGCCCTGCCGATCGCGACCAATCGCTACTTCGACAACCACTTCGAACGCCCCGGCGTAAAGCTGCTGCCGAACGAGTTCTACACGACGTCCGAGGACATGGTGCTGATGACCGTGCTCGGCTCGTGCGTCGCCGCGTGCCTGCACGACCCGCTGGCGGGCATCGGCGGGATGAATCACTTCATGCTGCCCGACGACGGCGCCGATGCCGGCGCGGCCGCATCGGAGTCGATGCGCTACGGCGCGTACGCGATGGAAGTGCTGATCAACGAACTGATCAAGGCCGGCGGGCGCCGCGAGCGCCTCGAGGCGAAGGTGTTCGGCGGCGCGGCCGTGCTGGCCGGGATGACGACCATCAACATCGGTGACCGCAACGCGGATTTCGTGCGCCGCTACCTCGCGCTCGAACGCATCCGCATCACCGCGGAGGACTTGCAGGGCGTGCACCCGCGCAAGGTCGCGTTCATGCCGCGCACCGGCCGCGCGATGGTGAAGAAGCTGCGGCTGCAGGTGCCGGGCGTGACCGAGCGCGAAGCCGCGCTGGCGCGCGAGGCCGACCGCGTGCGCGCCGAGCGGCCGCGCGCGCACGTCGAGCTGTTCGCGGCGAAGCGGCCGGCCGCGCCGCCGCCGGCACGCCCGCGCATCGAGCTGTTCGGCGCACGCGGCGGCGCGGGCGCGCAGACGACGAACACGAAGGCCGGCAGCCCGTTTGCGGCCAACCTTTCGAGAAAGCAGGAGGCATGACCGCAGTGCAGAAGATCAAAGTGTTGTGCGTCGACGACTCGGCGCTGATCCGCAGCCTGATGACGGAGATCATCAACAGCCAGCCCGACATGGAAGTGTGCGCGACCGCGCCCGATCCGCTCGTCGCGCGCGAGCTCATCAAGCAGCACAACCCCGACGTCCTGACGCTGGATGTCGAAATGCCGCGCATGGACGGGCTCGATTTCCTCGAGAAGCTGATGCGCCTGCGGCCGATGCCGGTCGTGATGGTGTCGTCGCTGACCGAGCGCGGCTCCGAAATCACGCTGCGCGCGCTCGAACTCGGCGCGGTGGATTTCGTCACGAAGCCGCGCGTCGGGATTCGCGACGGCATGCTCGACTACGCGGAAAAGCTCGCGGACAAGATCCGCGCCGCATCGCGCGCGCGCGTGCGCCAGGCGCCGCAGCCGCAGGCCGCCGCGCGCACGGCGAGCGGCCAGCCGGCCGCGCCGATGGTCAACAACCCGCTCGTCAGTACCGAGAAGCTGATCATCATCGGCGCGTCGACGGGCGGCACCGAGGCGATCCGCGAGGTGCTGACGCCGCTGCCGCCGGACGCGCCGGCGGTGCTGATCGCGCAGCACATGCCGCCCGGCTTCACGAAGTCCTTCGCGCAGCGGCTGAACGGCCTGTGCCGGATCGCGGTGAAGGAAGCCGAGCACGGCGAGCGCGTGCTGCCGGGCCATGCGTACATCGCGCCGGGCCATGCGCACCTGCTGCTCGCGCGCAGCGGCGCGAACTACATCGCGCAGCTGTCCGACGAGCCGCCGGTGAACCGGCACCGGCCGTCGGTCGACGTGCTGTTCCGCTCGGCGGCGCAGCACGCGGGCAAAAACGCGATCGGCGTGATCCTCACGGGGATGGGCCGCGACGGCGCGGCCGGCCTGCTGGACATGAAGCGCGCGGGCGCCCACACGTTCGCGCAGGACGAGGCGAGCTGCATCGTGTTCGGGATGCCGCGCGAGGCGATCGCGCTCGGCGGCGCGGACGAGGTCGCGCCGCTTTCGGAGATGAGCCGGCGCGTGATGGCGCGACTGGCGACGATGGGCGACCGCGTGCAGCGCGTCTGAATGAAATGTCACGGGGCACGTGCGATGCTGCCGGCCCCGACGGTAACGAATCTGCAAAGGAACGACGATGGACAAGAGCATGAAAATCCTGGTGGTGGACGATTTCCCGACGATGCGCCGGATCGTCCGCAACCTGCTCAAGGAACTGGGCTACACGAACGTCGACGAAGCCGAGGACGGCGCGGCAGGACTCGCGCGGCTGCGCGGCGGCGGCTTCGACTTCGTGATCTCCGACTGGAACATGCCGAACCTCGACGGCCTCGCGATGCTGAAGGAAATCCGCGCGGACGCGACGCTCACGCACCTGCCGGTGCTGATGGTCACGGCCGAGTCGAAGAAGGAGAACATCATCGCGGCCGCGCAGGCGGGCGCGAGCGGCTACGTCGTGAAGCCGTTCACGGCCGCGACGCTCGACGAGAAGCTGAACAAGATCATCGACAAGATGGCCAAGGCCGGGAGCTGACGTGAACGAGCCGATCCATGCGGCGCTCGCCGGCGCGGCAGTCAACGCCGACGGCCACGCCGAAGGCGCCGATTTCGCGAGCGACCGGATCCTCGCGCGCATCGGCCACGTCACGCGCACGCTGCGCGATTCGATGCGCGAGCTCGGGCTCGACAAGCATGTCGAGCGCGCGGCGGAAGCCGTGCCCGATGCGCGCGACCGGCTGCGCTACGTCGCGACGATGACCGAGCAGGCGGCCGAGCGCGTGCTGAACGCGATCGAGGTCGCGAAGCCGATGCAGGAGCGCATCCAGAACGAGGCCGAAGCGCTCGATGCGCGCTGGGCGCAGTGGTATGCGGCGCCGATCGAGCACGCGGAAGTGCGCGAGCTGATGGACGACACGCGCACGTTCCTGCGCGCGTTGCCGGAGGCGGCGTCGGCGACCAGCGCTCAGCTGCTCGAGATCATGCTCGCGCAGGATTTCCAGGACCTGACCGGGCAGGTGATCAAGAAGATCATGGACATGGTCTACCTGATCGAGCAGCAACTGCTCACGGTGCTCGTCGAGAACATCGCGCCCGAGCGGCGCGAGCAGTTCGCGGCGACCGCGGCTGCGCTCGCGGCCGAGCAGATCAGCGCGACCGGCAGCCCCGAGTCGCTGCTGAACGGGCCGCAGATCGCGCCGGAAGGCAAGTCCGACGTCGTGCAGGACCAGGCGCAGGTCGACGACCTGCTCGCGAGTCTCGGCTTCTGATCCTGTCCCGTCGCATCGCCGCCGCGCCCGATCGTGGCGCGGCTCGGTGCGCATGGCACTCCCCGTGCTTGTTCACGACGCGCCCCCGCGCGCGGGTCGTGCCGAATGTCATGCTGCGCTGCGTCATGCAACGTTGATTTGACACTCTGACACACTCCGCAGGCATACTACGCGTCAGCAGCAACGAAGCGTCATTCTGAAGACTATGATTTGTTGACCCGCGGTGCCGCGTCTGATGGCGCACCGCCGGCAACGAAGCCAGTCCCTTGGGGGGGAACGTGAAGCTGAAACGCTTGGGCTGGGCCGCCGCGCACGCGACGGCCGCAATGGGTGTGCTGTGGGCCGTCCACGCACGGGCCGAACTGGGCGGCGCGCCGATGTCGCCGCCGGCGGACGATCGTGCCGCCACGGTGCGTGCGCTGCAGCGCGCGATGCGCTCCGCCGACGGCGCGCAGGCGAATGCGGCCGCCTACACCGTCCGCGAGATCACGCTCGGATCGGGCACCGTCATCCACGAATACACATCCGCGGCCGGCACCGTGTTCGGTCTCGCCTGGCGTGGGCCGAGCATGCCGGACCTCGAGTCGCTGCTCGGCAGCTATTTTCCGCAGTACACGGCCGGCGTCCAGGTCGCGCATGCGGCGCGCGGCTGGCGCGCGCCCGTGTCCGTCGATACGAGCGGCCTCGTGATCCGCACCGGCGGCCACATGGGCGCCTTCGCGGGCCAGGCATGGCTGCCGACGGCGCTGCCTGCCGGGCTGACCGGCAACGACATCCAGTGACAGCGGGAGAGCGATCTTGCGAATTCCTCGTACCTTCAAGCGCTGGCTCGGCCTGCTGAGCGCCGCGGCCGCGACGGCCATGCTCGTGACCGCCTGCGGCGGCGGTGGTGACAACAACGGCAACAGCGGCGGCTCCAACGTATCGGACGGCAATACCGCGAACACGGCGGTGATCACGGTCGGCACCGGTGTCGCGCACGTGATCAACATCCCGACCGTCAACGTGAAGATCTGCGTGCCGGGCACGACGAACTGCCAGGTGGTCAACAACGTCCTCGTCGATACGGCGTCGTACGGGCTGCGGCTGGTCAGCAGCGCGCTGTCGTCGGGCGTGTTGAACAACCTGCCGCAGACGACGAGCGGCGGCGCGCCCGTGGCCGAGTGCGGCAAGTTCGTGTCGAGCTTCACGTGGGGCTCGGTGCGCACCGTCGACCTGTCGATCGGCACCGAGCAGGCGGGCTCGCTGCCGGTGCAGATCATCGGCGATCTCGGCACCAGCAACGTGCCGGGTTCATGCTCGAACAACGGCGCCCGAACATCGGCCAACACGGCCGGCGACCTCGGCGCGAACGGCATCCTCGGCATCGGGCCGGCGCCGGTCGATTGCGGCACGAGCTGCGCGACGTCGACGTCGGCGACGTCCAACAACTACTACGCGTGCCCGAACGGCAATTCGAGCTGCGCGGTGGCGCTGGTGCCGGTTGCGCAGCAGGTGGCCAACCCGGTCCATCGCTTCGCGACCGACAACAACGGCGTGATCGTGCAGATGCCGAACATCTCGAGCAGCGGGCAGGGCAGCGCGACGGGCCTGCTGACGTTCGGGATCAATACGCAGAGCAACAACGCGCTCGGGGCGTCGACGGTGCTGACGTCGACGACGACGGGCGACGTCGATGCGACGTTCCTCGGCGGAAACGTGACCGCGTTCTTCGATACGGGCTCGAACGCATACTTCTTCAACGATTCGACGCAGAAGGCCTGCTCGACCAACACGCAGTTCTACTGCCCGTCGTCGACGACCACCTATACGGCGACGCTGACCGGCAAGAACGGTGTGTCGGGCGGCGTGTCGATGCCCGTCGCGAACGCCGATGCGCTGTTCGCGAATCCGTCGACGTTCGCGTTCAACGACATCGCCGGCCCGTTCGGCGCGGCCGGCTGGCTCGACATCGGCATGCCGCACTTCTACGGCAAGACGATCTACTTCGGGATGGACCGGACCGGCAGCGGCGGCGCGCAGCCTTACGTCGCGTTCTGACCGCGCGCGCACGGCGGCGGCAAGAAAGGGGGCGAGCGATCGCCCCCTTTTTTTCGCCTTCGAAGGCGGCGACGCACTACGCGTCGGGCGGCCGCGCCGTGCCGGCACAGCGCCTACGATATAAGACCGGCAACGGTGCCGGCACGACATCGAGGAGACAGCGCCATGAGCCAGCGTATTCAACGCATCACGCCGTTTCTGTGGTTCGACCACGACGCGGAGGCGGCCGCCCGCTTCTACGTGTCGGTGTTCGACGACGCGCGGATCCTGCACGTCGCCCGCTACGGCAAGTCCGGTGCGCAGGCGTCCGGGCAGGCCGAGGGCGCGGTGATGACGGTGTCGTTCGAACTGGACGGGCAGGCGTTTCTCGCGCTGAACGGCGGCCCGGCGTTTCCGCTCACGCCGGCCGTGTCGTTCGTCGTCAACTGCCGCGACCAGCAGGAGATCGACCGCTACTGGACGGCCCTGGCCGAAGGCGGCGACGAGCGCGCGCAGCAGTGCGGCTGGCTGCGCGACCGCTTCGGCGTGTCGTGGCAAGTGGTGCCCGTGCAGATGGCCGAACTGATGGCGGGCGATCCGGCACGCGCCGAGCGCGTGATGGCGCAGGTGATGAAGATGAAGAAACTCGATCTCCATGTGCTGGAGCAGGCGGCGGCGGGCTAGCGCGAACGCCGGCCGGGACGCGCCGTTCTCGACGTGCGTACGTGACGCCCGGCAATATTCCCGGTCGGCCGGTAAATGCGCGCCGAACGATCGATTCGATTATCGATCGCGGCGCGTTTCATGCTGGTGTAATCAAGTCATGGATTATCTGGCCGTTGTTTATGTCGGGACGTCGCGATTATAAAAATGACGTGACATGCCCGCAGGGGATACGGCATGCCGCCGCCGAAGCCGCTCCAGTTCTGCCGGAGGCCGCGTGCGAACCGGTCGGCATGCGAAAAGAGATGCAATGCCCGGAAATTCAAACTTATAATGCCCGCGTTGTTTCCGGGGTCGCCGATATAAAACATGAGGGCAATAAAATGAATTTCACCGAAGCCGTTCGTTCCGCACTCAATCAATACGCGAAATTCGAGGGCCGCGCGCGCCGTGCCGAATACTGGTATTTCGCGTTGCTGACCAGCATCGTGTCGATCGTCTGCCAGGTGATCGCCATGACGGGGCGCGACGCGAGCGCACTTTCGCTGCTGCTGATGATCGTCGCGGCCGTCGTGTCGCTCGCGCTGGTGCTGCCGAGCCTCGCGGTCACCGTCCGCCGCCTGCACGATACGGGCCGCTCCGGCTGGTTCCTGCTGATCGCGTTCATTCCGATCGTCGGCGGGATCCTGCTGTTCGTGTGGATGTGCTCGCGCGGCACCAACGGCCCGAACCGTTTCGGCTCGGACCCGATCCCGGTGATCTGAGCGCCGCCCGCCTCGACGCGCGACGCCGTCGCGTCGGGGCGGGCCGACGATCGTTCCACGGCCGCCTCGATCTCCCGCTTCCCCGCTTCCCGCTTCCCGCTTTCCGCTTCCCGCTTCCCGCTTCCCGCTTCCCGCTTCCCGCTTCCCGCTTCCCGCTTCCCCGCTTCCCCGCTTCCCGCTTTCCCGCTTCATCCGCTTCATCCGCCTCACCGCGCCCGCCCGCGAACGCGGTTTCCACCGCCTCCCGGCCCCTCGCGCCTGCCCGCGACCTCCCGCCGCACCGGCTCGCCCGATTCCCCGAAATACCCCCCTTTCCCGGCTTTGCTCGACCGATCGGCGTTTGACGTGCGCATGAATAATCGGTGTCACTGGAAAGCGGCATTTCGCCGTACCCGACTGGAGGCACCGTGGCAGACGAGAGCGATCTCGACAGAACCGAAGCCGCCACTCCGAGACGCCGCGAGAAGGCGCGCGAGGAGGGGCAGGTCGCGCGTTCGCGCGAACTGGCTTCGTTCGCGCTGCTCGCGGCCGGGTTCTACGGCGCGTGGCTGCTCGCGGGTCCGTCGGGCGCCCATCTCGAGACGATGCTGCGCGGCGCGTTCGCGTTCGACCGCGCGACCGCGTTCGACACGCACCGGATGCTGTCGGCGGCCGGCAGCGCGAGCGTCGAAGGTCTCGCGGCGCTGCTGCCGATCCTCGCGCTCACCGGCCTCGCCGCGTTGCTCGCGCCGATGGCGCTCGGCGGCTGGCTGATCTCGCAGAAGACCTTCGAGCTCAAGTTCGACCGCCTGAACCCGATCTCCGGCCTCGGCCGGATGTTCTCGATCCAGGGGCCGATCCAGCTCGGGATGTCGCTCGCGAAGACGATCGTCGTGGGCGGGATCGGCGGGATCGCGATCTGGCGCAGCAAGGACGAGCTGCTCGGCCTCGCGACCCAGCCGCTCGGCTCGGCGCTCGCCGATGCGATGCATCTGGTCGCCGTGTGCTGCGGCACGACGGTCGCCGGGATGCTGGTGGTCGCCGCGCTCGATGTGCCTTACCAAATCTGGCAGTACAACAAGAAGTTGCGCATGACGAAGGAAGAAGTGAAGCGCGAGCATCGCGAGAACGAAGGCGATCCGCACGTGAAGGGCCGCATCCGCCAGCAGCAGCGCGCGATCGCGCGGCGCCGGATGATGGCCGCCGTGCCGAAGGCCGACGTGGTCGTCACGAACCCGACGCACTTCGCCGTCGCGCTGCAGTACACGGACGGCGAGATGCGCGCGCCGAAGGTCGTCGCGAAGGGCGTGAACCTCGTCGCCGCGCGCATCCGCGAGCTCGCGGCCGAGCACAACGTGCCGCTGCTCGAAGCGCCGCCGCTCGCGCGTGCGCTGTATCACAACGTCGAACTCGAACGCGAGATTCCCGGCTCGCTGTACTCGGCCGTCGCCGAAGTGCTCGCGTGGGTCTACCAGCTGCGGCGCTTCCGCTCGGAAGGCGGCGCCTTCCCGGCCGCGCCGGTCGATCTCGACGTGCCGGCCGATCTCGACAAGGGGTCGTCGGTATCGGCCGACGACGAGCGTGAAGAAGCCGAAGACACGCTCGGCAAGCAAGGAAACGCAGCATGAGCACCCCGACCACCGGCCTGTTCGCCAAACGCCAGAATCCGTTTGCCGGCACCAACCTGCGCGCGCTCGCGGGCCCGATCCTCATCTGCATGATCCTGGGGATGATGATCCTGCCGCTGCCGCCGCTGCTGCTGGATCTGCTGTTCACGTTCAACATCGCGCTGTCGGTGATGGTGCTGCTCGTCAGCATGTACACGATGAAGCCGCTCGACTTCGCGGCGTTCCCGAGCGTGCTGCTGTTCTCGACGCTGTTGCGCCTGTCGCTGAACGTCGCGTCGACGCGCGTCGTGCTGCTCGAGGGCCACACCGGCCCCGACGCGGCCGGCCAGGTGATCGAGGCGTTCGGCCACTTCCTCGTCGGCGGCAACTTCGCGGTCGGCATCGTTGTCTTCGTGATCCTGATGATCATCAACTTCATGGTGATCACGAAGGGCGCGGGGCGGATCGCCGAAGTGTCCGCGCGCTTCACGCTCGACGCGATGCCGGGCAAGCAGATGGCGATCGACGCCGACCTGAACGCGGGCCTCATCAATGAAGAGCAGGCACGCAAGCGGCGCCTCGCCGTGTCGCAGGAAGCCGAGTTCTACGGCTCGATGGACGGCGCGTCGAAGTTCGTGCGCGGCGACGCGATCGCGGGCCTGATCATCATGGCGATCAACGTGATCGGCGGGCTGATCGTCGGGATGGTGCAGCACGACATGTCGTTCGCGGCGGCCGGCACCAACTACACGCTGCTGACGATCGGCGACGGCCTCGTCGCGCAGATCCCGTCGCTCGTGATCTCGACGGCGGCCGGCGTGATCGTGTCGCGGGTCGCGACCGACGAGGACATCGGCACGCAGATCACCGGCCAGCTGTTCACCAACCCGCGCGTGCTGACCATCACCGGCGCGATCATCGTGCTGATGGGGCTGATCCCGGGCATGCCGCACTTCGCGTTCCTCGCGCTCGGCGGCGGCGCGATCTGGCTGGCCCGCACGCAAGTCCGCCGCGCGGCGGCCCGCGTGGCGGCCGGCGACGTGACCGAGATCGCACCGCCCGCCGCGCTGCCGGGCGACAGCCACGAGGCGACCTGGGACGACGTGCAGCTGATCGATCCGCTCGGCCTCGAAGTCGGCTACCGCCTGATTCCGCTCGTCGACAAGAACAGCGACGGCGAACTGCTCAAGCGCATCAAGAGCATCCGCAAGAAATTCGCGCAGGAGATCGGCTTCCTGCCGCCGGTGATCCACATCCGCGACAACCTCGAACTGCGGCCGAACGCATACCGGATCGCGCTGAAGGGCGTCGAGATCGGCGCCGGCGAAGTGTTCCCGGGCCAGTGGCTCGCGATCAATCCGGGCCAGGTGACGGCCGCGCTGCCGGGCGCCGTGACGCAGGACCCGGCGTTCGGGCTGCCGGCCGTGTGGATCGACGTCGCGATGCGCGAGCAGGCGCAGGTGTACGGCTACACGGTCGTCGACGCGAGCACGGTCGTCGCGACGCACCTGAACCATCTGGTCGTCCAGCACGCGGCCGAACTGCTCGGCCGCCAGGAAGTGCAGGCGTTGGTCGAGCGCACCGGCAAGGATGCACCGTCGCTCGTCGAGGACCTCGTGCCGAAGACGATCTCGCTGACGACGCTGCAGAAAGTGCTGCAGAACCTGCTCGAGGAAGGCGTGCCGATCCGCGACATGCGCACGATCCTCGAGGCCGTGTCCGAACACGCGGGCCGTGGCGACGCGTACGAGATCACCGCCGCGGTGCGGCTGTCGCTCGGCCGCGCGATCACGCAGCAGTGGTATCCGGGCTCGGGCGAGATGCAGGTGATGGGCCTCGATTCGAATCTCGAGCGCGTGCTGTCGCAGGCGCTCGCCACCGGCGCGAACCCGGGCCTCGAGCCCGGCCTCGCGCACAACCTTCTGACCGGCACGCAGCAGGCGATGCTGCGTCAACAGAATCTCGGGCTGCCGCCCGTGCTGCTGGTGCAGCACGCGCTGCGCGCGATGCTCGCGCGTTTCCTGCGCCGCAGCCTGCCGCA
The DNA here is from genome assembly GCF_053427845.1 of Burkholderia sp. AW49-1. Classification (NCBI taxonomy): domain Bacteria; kingdom Pseudomonadati; phylum Pseudomonadota; class Betaproteobacteria; order Burkholderiales; family Burkholderiaceae; genus Burkholderia; species Burkholderia sp. AW49-1. The sequence continues at coordinate 189,331 of NZ_JBSAXF010000008.1, forward strand.
ACTGAAAGTGCTGTCGTATGCCGAAGTGCCGGACACGCGCACGATCAAAGTCGTTAACGTCATCGGGGGTTCCGCTTGAACATTCGCAAATTCACCGGCGCGACCAGCCGCGACGCGCTTCGCCTCGTGCGCGAGGCACTCGGCGCCGACGCCGTCGTGCTGTCGAACCGCACGCTCGATGACGGCAGCGTCGAAATCGTCGCACTCGCCGACTCGGATCTCGCCGCGGTCACGCCGCCGGCCGCCGTCCGGGCGCGCACCCTCGCGCCGCGCGCGCCGGAATCCGTGCCGGCCGCGGCCGTTCCGGGCATCGTGTCGCGCCCGGGTGCCGGGCTCGCGCGCCCGGCCGTCAATCCGTATGCGGCGGGCGAAGGCGGCCTGCCGGACGTGTTCTCGTCGGTGTTCGGCGCGAGCGCCGAAATGACGGAGCCGGCCGCGGAAGCGGTCGCCTTCGACACGACATCGCCGGCGCCGGCCGCACCTGCGCCCGCTGCCGGCGCGCAGGCGGCAGCGTCCGAACCCGCGCCGTGGCTCGTCGAGCACGCGAAGCGCCTGACCCAGCAGCGCGAAGCGCTGATCGCCCGCACGCAGGCCGCACCGGCCGCGCCGCAAGCGCCGGCGCGCGCGCAGCAGGACGCCGCGCCCGCGACGCCGGCTGGCTGGGCGCGCGACATCGTGCGCGACGCCGAACGCCGGATGCCGTCGGCCACCGCGTCCACGAACCGCCAGAGCGAAGCGGGCGCCGCGAAGCCGGCCGAACGCACGCGCCTGTCCGCGGAAGCAGCGGCCGCGGTGGCCGACGCGGTGAAGACGCGCATCGAGAGCATCGTCAACGACACGGTGATGCACGAGCTCGGCGCGATGCGCGGGATGATGGAAGAGCAGTTCGACAGCCTGATGTGGCACGACCGCCAGCGCCGCAGCCCGGTGCACGGCGCGCTGACCAGGCACCTGTTCTCGGCCGGCTTCTCCGCGCAACTGGTGCGCATGCTGGTCGACAACCTGCCGTCCGGCGACGACGCGCAGACCTTCGAGCAGGCCGCCGAATGGGCGCAGTCGGTGCTCGCGGCGAACCTGCCGGTGCTCGAGAGCGAAGACGCGCTGATGGAGCGCGGCGGCGTGTTCGCGCTGATGGGGCCGACCGGCGTCGGCAAGACGACCACCACGGCGAAGCTCGCCGCGCGCTGCGTGATGCGCTTCGGCGCGAGCAAGGTCGCGCTCCTGACCACCGACAGCTACCGGATCGGCGGCCACGAGCAGCTGCGCATCTTCGGCAAGATCCTCGGCGTGCCCGTGCACGCGGTGAAGGATGCGGGCGATCTCGAGCTCGCACTGTCCGAGCTGCGCAACAAGCACATCGTGCTGATCGACACGATCGGCATGAGCCAGCGCGACCGCGCGCTGTCCGACCAGATCGCGATGCTGCACGGCGCGAACGCGCCGGTGCAGCGCCTGCTGCTGCTGAACGCGACGAGCCACGGCGACACGCTCAACGAGGTCGTCCAGGCCTACCGCAGCGCGGCCGAGTATCCCGATCTCGCCGGCTGCATCCTGACCAAGCTCGACGAGGCGACCCACCTCGGCGGCGTGCTCGACACGGTGATCCGCTACAAGCTGCCGGTCCATTACGTGTCGACCGGCCAGAAAGTGCCGGAAAACCTGTACGTCGCATCGACCCGGTTCCTGCTGAAGAGCGCGTTCTGTGTGCCGCGCGACGGCTCGCCCTTCGTGCCGCAAGACGAGGACATGCCGACGCTGCTTTCCGCACTGACCGCACGTTCCACCGCCGAGCTGCACGAGGTGCGATTTGGATAAACGGATCATCGATCAGGCCGAAGGGCTGCGGCGCCTGCTGGCCGGGCGCGCGTCGCGCATCGTCGCGGTGACGGGCGGGCCGGCGGGCGTCGGCTGCACGACGACCGTCGTGAACGTCGCGGCGGCGCTGACCGCGCTCGGCAAGGACGTGCTCGTCGTCGACGAGCGCGCCGACGTGCATTCGGCCACGGCGACGCTCGCGGGCGCCTGGCTGCGCGACGGCGAACGCACGCGCGTCGCCGCCGGGTTCGGCCTGTGCGCGGCCGCGCGGGACGGCTACAGCGATTCGCAACTGAGCGACTTCATCGACGGCCAGGCCGACATCGTGCTGGTCGACGCGCAGCTCGGTGCAGACGGCACGTTCTCCCCGCTCGCGCGCGAGGCGCACGACGTGCTGATCGTCACGCGGGTCGCCGCGCAAGCGATCACCGAGGCGTACGCGTGCATGAAGCGCCTGCATTTCGCGCACGCGGTCGCGCAGTTCCGCGTGCTGACCAATCATGTCGGCAGCCACGCCGACGCCAGGACCGCATTCGACAACCTCGCGGGCGTCGCGAGCCGCTACCTGACGGTGTCGATCGCCGACGCCGGCTGCGTGAGCGCCGATCCGCTCGTCGAGCATGCGCGCGAGCTGATGCATACCGCGGTCGACGCGTTCCCGTCGTCGGTTGCCGCGCGCGATTACCGGCAGATCGCCGCCGACCTGCTGTACTGGCCGATGCGCCCGCGATCGGGCGCCGGCCGCGCCGTGCATGCGGGCGGCAAGCCGTCGTACGAGGCGGGTGCGGCACACGCCGCGTGAGCGCCACCGGAAGGAGAGAGCCATGATGTACAACGCTCAAGGAAAGATGACCCAGGCCGACGTGCTCGCGCAATACGCGCCGCTCGTGCGGCGCCTGGGGCTGCAGCTCGTCGCGAAGATGCCGGCGAGCGTCGATCTCGACGACCTGATCCAGGCCGGCATGATCGGGCTGATGGACGCGGCCGGCCGCTACAAGGAAGACCAGGGTGCGCAGTTCGAGACCTACGCGACCCAGCGCATCCGTGGCGCGATGCTCGACGAGCTGCGCAGCAACGACTGGCTGCCGCGCAGCTTGCGCAAGACGTCGCGCGAGGTCGAGTACGCGGTGCACCAGGTCGAGCAGCAGCTCGGCCGCTCGGCGAGCGAGGCCGAGATCGCGCAGCACCTGAAGATGCCGCTCGACGAATACCAGGGGATGCTGCAGGACTTGCACGGCAGCCAGCTCATCTACTACGAGGATTTCGATCGCGCGGCCGACGACGAGCCGTTCCTCGACCGCTATCGCGTCGATCACGCCGATCCGCTGTCGTCGCTGCTCGACGAACACCTGCGCGAGGCGCTCGTCGAAGCGATCGAGCGGCTGCCCGAGCGCGAGAAACTGCTGATGTCGCTGTACTACGAGCGTGGGCTGAACCTGCGCGAGATCGGCGCGGTGCTCGAGGTCAGCGAGTCGCGCGTGTGCCAGCTGCACAGCCAGGCCGTCGCGCGCCTGCGCGCGCGGTTGCGCGAACAGGCATGGGTCGGCGCCGAGAACTGACCCTTTCATAACGCCCGCGCGCGTCGACGCCGCGCGCGGCGCGCGGCGCGCATTTCCCGCGCCGATTTGCTACAATCCCTCCCGTTTTCCGAGGAGCGTTGCGACGGACCATCCTGCGTCCGCCAGGCTCGGAAAGCTTCACCAAGCAGCCGTGCGGCAACATTCGCGCCGGCCCCGCTTCCTGAACGGCGCTCACGTCACCAATTTCTAGAACTTTTTTAGAAAGGAGGGCGTGATGAACGCCATTATCGATTCGCAAGCTTCCAAGGATTACATCGTCGCCGACATGGCGCTTGCCGGCTGGGGCCGCAAGGAGCTGAACATCGCCGAGACCGAAATGCCGGGCCTCGTGCAGATCCGCGACGAATACAAGGCGCAGCAGCCGCTGAAGGGCGCGCGCATCGCAGGTTCGCTGCACATGACGATCCAGACCGGCGTGCTGATCGAGACGCTGAAGGCGCTCGGCGCCGATGTCCGCTGGGCGTCGTGCAACATCTTCTCGACGCAGGACCACGCCGCTGCCGCGATCGTCGAAGCCGGCACGCCGGTGTTCGCGTTCAAGGGCGAGTCGCTCGACGAATACTGGGAATTCTCGCACCGCATCTTCGAATGGCCGAACGGCGAATTCGCGAACATGATCCTGGACGACGGCGGCGACGCAACGCTGCTGCTGATCCTCGGCTCGAAGGCCGAGAAGGACCGTTCGGTGATCGCGAAGCCGACCAACGAGGAAGAAGTCGCGCTCTTCAAGTCGATCGCGAAGCACCTCGACGCCGATCCGACCTGGTACTCGACGCGCCTCGCGCACATCAAGGGCGTGACCGAAGAAACCACGACCGGCGTGCATCGCCTGTACCAGATGGAAAAGGACGGCCGCCTGCCGTTCCCGGCGTTCAACGTGAACGACTCGGTCACGAAGTCGAAGTTCGACAACCTGTACGGCTGCCGCGAGTCGCTCGTCGACGGCATCAAGCGCGCGACCGACGTGATGATCGCGGGCAAGGTCGCGGTCGTCGCGGGCTACGGCGACGTGGGCAAGGGTTGCGCGCAATCGCTGCGCGGCCTGGGCGCGACGGTGTGGGTCACCGAAATCGACCCGATCTGCGCGCTGCAGGCGGCGATGGAAGGCTACCGCGTCGTGACGATGGAATATGCCGCCGACAAGGCCGACATCTTCGTGACGGCGACCGGCAACTACCACGTGATCAACCACGATCACATGAAGGCGATGCGCCACAACGCGATCGTCTGCAACATCGGCCACTTCGACTCGGAAATCGACGTCGCGTCGACCCGCCAGTATCAGTGGGAAAACATCAAGCCGCAGGTCGACCACATCATCTTCCCGGACGGCAAGCGCGTGATCCTGCTGGCCGAAGGCCGCCTCGTGAACCTCGGCTGCGCGACCGGCCACCCGTCGTTCGTGATGTCGAACTCGTTCGCGAACCAGACGCTTGCGCAGATCGAACTCTTCACGCGCGGCGAACAGTACGAGAACAAGGTGTACGTGCTGCCGAAGCATCTCGACGAAAAGGTCGCGCGCCTGCACCTCGCGCGCATCGGCGCGAACCTGTCCGTGCTGTCGGACGAGCAGGCTTCGTACATCGGCGTGCAGAAGGACGGCCCGTTCAAGCCGAACCACTACCGCTACTGATGCACCGCCGCCGTCGCGCCGCGTTCATGCGCAGCGCGGCGGCACGGTGCCGGACCGCCGGCCGTCGCGTTATGTCCGCCGCCGCGCGGGCACGCGCGGCGGCTGGCGGCGGCCACTGACCGACCAGATCGACAACCGAACCGGAGCCCTCCATGAGCGTCATCCTCACCTGGGTCATCAACGCACTCGCGCTGCTGATCATCACGTACCTCGTTCCGTCGATCCACATCAAGAGCTTCGGCACCGCGCTGATCATCGCGGTCGTGCTCGGCCTGATCAACACGGTGATCAGGCCGGTGCTGATCCTGCTGACGCTGCCGGTCACGATCGTCACGCTCGGGGTGTTCATCCTCGTCGTGAACGCGCTGTGCTTCTGGTTCGCGTCGTCGCTACTGAAGGGTTTCGAGGTGTCGGGTTTCTGGTCGGCGTTCTTCGGTTCGATCCTGTACAGCATCGTGTCGTGGCTGCTGTCCGCGCTGATCTTCGGGCAGCGCGACATCGGCTGACGGCCGCGCCCATTCTTGCGAATCATGAAATCGATCGAACTCTCGTTTGAATTCTTCCCGCCGAAGACGGCGGACGGCGTCGAAAAGCTGCGCGCGACGCGTGCGCAGCTGCTGCCGCTGAAGCCGAAATTCGTCTCCGTGACGTTCGGCGCCGGCGGCTCGACGCAGCAGGGCACGCTCGATACCGTGCTCGACATGCAGAAGGACGGCCTCGAGGCCGCGCCGCACCTGTCGTGCATCGGCTCGTCGCGCGACAACCTGCGTGCGATCCTCGACCAGTACCGCTCGCACGGCATCCGGCATATCGTCGCGCTGCGCGGCGACCTGCCGTCGGGGATGGGCGAGGTCGGCGAGCTGCGCTATGCGTCCGAGCTCGTCAGCTTCATCCGCGCCGAGCATGGCGACTGGTTCCACATCGAAGTCGCCGGCTATCCGGAATACCACCCGCAATCGCGCTCGCCGAAGGCCGATCTCGAAAACTTCGCGCGCAAGGTGAAAGCCGGCGCGAATTCCGCGATCACGCAGTACTTCTTCAACGCCGATGCGTATTTCCGCTTCGTCGACGATGCGCGCAAGCTGGGTGTGGACGTGCCGATCGTGCCGGGCATCATGCCGATCACGAACTTCTCGCAGCTGATGCGCTTCTCGGAAATGTGCGGCGCGGAAGTGCCGCGCTGGGTCGCGCGCCGGCTCGAGAGCTTCGGCGACGATCGCGACGCGATCCGTGCGTTCGGCGCGGACGTCGTCACGAGCCTGTGCCAGCGCCTGATCGACGCGGGCGTGCCGGGTCTGCATTTCTATACGCTGAACGCGGCCGCGGCCACCAAGACGATCTGCGAGCGGCTCGGATTCTGAGCGGCGCGCGGCATACGCGAATGAGGCCCGACCGGCGCAAGCCGGCCGGGCTTTTTCGTTTTTGCGGGAGGGGCGTCGAGTGGCGGGGCGATCGGTTGAATCTGCGGCGTTCGAGTGGAACGTGAAATGGCCGGATCGACGCATGCCGCTCCGGCCGCTCGTTCAATGCGCGCAGTGCACGGGCGCAAGATGAACGGCGGTCATGCCGCTCATTTCCACTCGCCCTTCACGACGACGTCGCCGCTCGCCTCGATTTTGCCGACCCAGGTGTTGCCAGCCACGTCGAGATGCAGTCCGCTGGGCGACAGCGGAAAGATCAGGTCCATGTCGAGCGAGCCCATGTAGGGATGGTTGCCGCCGACGACTTCGCGCCATTTCATCGACGTGACGTCGTGGGTGAGGCCGGTGCAGTTGTCCGCGCGGTCGATGTGTTCGGTGCCGCTGTAGAACCGCAGATTGGCCGGAATGCCGACGACGGTCGCGCCCTGGTTGCCGACGAACTTGCAGCGCGGGCCTTGCGTGGTCGACACGCTTGGGGCCTTGACCTCGACCGACACGCGGGTAGCTTTGGAGACACCGAACTGCCGGACCGTAAGCGGAATCGCGATGTCGGGGTCTTGCCCGATGCTGCCGATGTAATGGCCGAGCGCGGACGGATTGCGCTCTTCGATCGCCACGCCGAACGTGAGGCGCTTGAGTTCGACGTTGGACAGCAGGCTGAGCGGAGAGGTCAGCTGCGGCATGTGGTTGGGCACGATCGTGAGTGCGACGTCGTCGAGCGTCGTGACGTCCTTCGAGCCGAGCAGGTCCGAAAGATACCTCGCGGTGACGACTAGTGTCGTGCGGTTGAGTTCGGACACGTCGATCTCGCGGGTTTTCCGTCCGTCGACGAGGAGCCAGGCGTCGCTGGCGGCGATCGTGTCGAGCTTCAGCGTAAAGCCGCCGGACACGGTGTTGGTCTTGACGTCGATCGGGCACTCCATCCGGTCGCCGCGATTGGTGCATGCGTCGGGCACCTGTGTGAGCACGTGGCCCTGCGTGACTTCGGCACGACCCGAAATGGGTTCGACATCGAGTGTGTAGCCGGTGGAGTGCACGTGCAGCAGGTGCAGCATGTATCCGTAGCCGCCGCGGCAGATCCCGAAGCCATCGTCATCATTCCAGTTTGCGGCGAAGTCGGGGTGATAGGCGGTCATCATTCCCACGTCGAACGGCTGGTTGTTGGCGATCGCGTCGGCAATCAACGACTTTGCCTTGTTGTCCATCACTTGCGTGCCTATCGGCGGCTCCTTCGACACAATCGTGGGAGACTCGGCGCCGTAGAGCATTAGCCCGTTGTACGTATAGGTTGAGTTCTGGTTCCGGGTCCCGCGACGAGCGAATGGCAAGGAGGGATTGCGCGTATCTTCCGTGCCGGCGACGGACAGCGAAGCGATCCGGCCCGCGACGTCGACCCAGATACCCGCGCTCAGCTTGAAGGTCCAAGTTTCATCGCCGATGAACGGAAACGCAGCGGCGAGTTGCGACTTGGTCGGATCCTGAACGTCCACGTAGCCGACCAGTGCCCCATTCGCAAGCGGGCCGTCCGCCGTGAGGTAGATCCGGTTGCGGACCGCGATATGGATTGGACGCACTGATGCCTCAAAGAGTCCTCTCCGGTTATCCGGCTTACACATCTTGAGCAGGTACGGGTTGATACCGGCCAGCGCATTCCCTGCCGGTATCGCGCAGAGCGACACGGCGGCGAATGCCACGCGGAGCAAGTGGTGTTTGGCGGGATGGATCATTGGCGTGCAAATGGGCGACCGCAAGCGGCAGATGCAGGATGACGCCCCGGGAGCAGGCGTACGGCAATTCGACGAGTTGCTGGATCGCCTGTGGGTTAAAGAGAACGGACATGCTAGGTTCTGCAACCCATGCTGCACATGAGAACGGTCCGAAAAGAGTCAGTTGGACCGACGCGCAAGTGCGAGCGAGGCCGGAAGGGGGAGCACTTCTCACCTGGCGGCTTTCACGGCGCACGGGTGGCGCTGAAGGCGGTCGGCCAGGCTTTCGGCCGGCGTTGCCGCGCCGGACGGAAGCGCTGCGTCACATGCCCGCGGGCCGCGCGCGGTGCGCGAGGTGCCTCCCGCGCAGCGCCCCTTACCCCTGTGCCTGCATCAACGGCGGCCGTTTGCCGAACCACGGCCGCGCTTGCTCCAGTTGTCGCGCGAGCTTGAGCAGCAACGCCTCGTCGGTGTGACGCGCGACGAACTGCACGCCGATCGGCAGGCCGCGCGCGTTCCAGTAGAGCGGCACCGACATCGCCGGCTGGCCCGTCAGGTTGAACAGCTCGGTGCAGCCGGCCCACGCGAACGCCTTTTCCGACGCCTTCGCGAGCATTTCCCGCAGCAGCGGTTTTACCGGCAGCGCGCCGAGCAGCTTCATCTGCGCGGCTTCGAGCGGCGTCGGCTGCAGCTCGCCGATCTTGACCGGCGGGCCCGCGAGCGTCGCGCACAGGATCGCGTCGTAGCGCGACACGAGGCCCGAGACCTGCACGGTGAGCTGGCGTTGCCATTCGAGCACGTCCGGCAGTCGCGCGCGGGCGATGCGCCTGCCGACGACGGCCATCGCCCACGTCGCCGGTTCGAACTCCGCGCGCTTCGGCGTGCGCCCGGTCAGCGCGCGTGCACCCAGCACCATCTCCTCGGCGATCGTCGCCCACAGCGTGAGAAAGGTTTCGGCCGTGCGTGCGTAGTCGATGTTCAGTGTCGCCGGTTCGACGTGATGGCCGAGTGATTCGACGAGCGCGGCCGCGTCGTCGAGCGCCGCGCGCGTATCGTCGGAGAGCGCCGGCGCAAGCATCGGGTCGACGACGAGGCCGATCCGCAGCGGACCGGGCGGTGTGTCGAGCTCGCCGAGGAAGGTGCCGGACGCGCCGGGCGGCAGCGTCTGACCGGTCGTCACGTCGAGCAGCAGAGCGCTGTCGCGCACGCTGCGCGAAACCGCATGCTGGACGACCAGCTCGCCGTTCGACGGCTGGTCGACCAGCACCGGATTGCGGCTCGGCTTCAGCCCGAACAGCCCGCAGCACGACGCCGGAATCCGGATCGAGCCACCGCCGTCCGACGCATGCGCGAGCGGCACGATGCCGGCCGCGACTGCCGCGGCCGCGCCGCCGCTCGAGCCGCCGGGCGTGTGATCGAGGTTCCACGGATTGCGGCACGCGCCGAACAGTTCGGGTTCGGTGTACGGCATCTGGCCGATTTCCGACGTGTTGGTCTTGCCGAACACGTTGAGTCCCGCCGCACGGCTGCGCGCGATCACCGGCGAGTCGTCGGCGGGGACGAAGTAGCGATAGTGGCGGCTGCCCATCGACAACGGCAGCCCGGCGACCGCCGCGCCGAGATCCTTGACGAGATACGGGACACCCGCGAACGGCACATCGGTGCCCGTATCGAGGGCCGATTCGGCCCGCTTGCGCGCATCGTCGTAGTCCTGCAGCACGATCGCGTTGATCGCGCCGTTCACCGCTTCGGCCTGGCCGATCGCGGCGTCCAGCAGTTCGCGCGGGCTCGCCTTGCGCTCGCGCACGAGTGCGGCGAGGCCGATCGCGTCATGCGCGAGATAGTCCGAGTGCATCGCAGTCACCCCCGTTGTGACTCGTGGCGATGAAAGGAGAATAACGCGGGCCCGGCGAGCCGGGCCCGCTGCCGTTACACGTGCTCGGCGAGGAACGTCAGCGTGCGGCCGTGCGCAAGCGCCGACGCGCGCTGGTGGTACGACGCGCGATCGGGGCAGTTGAAGCCGTGTTCGGCGCCCGAATACAGATGGAACGACGCATTGTGGCGGCCCGCGAATGCGGTCTTCACCTGCTCGACGGCGTCGAGCGGGATGCCGTGGTCATTCTCCGCGTAGTGGAACAGGATCGGCTGCGTGACCTTGCCGGCGAGGTCGAGCGCATTCTGGATGCCGCCGCCGTAATAGGCGACCGCCGCATCGACCTTGCCGGCCGCGGCCGCACGGTACGCGAGCTGACCGCCGAAGCAGTAACCGATCGCGGCGACCTTGCCGGCGACTTCGGGGCGCGCGCGCAACGCGTCGGCGGCCGCGCCGATGTCCGCGATCGCGAGACCGACGTCGGTCTTCTTCATCAGCTCGATGCCCTTGTCGCGATCGGCGCCGTCGTAGGTCAGCTCGACGCGCGGCTGCGTGCGCCAGAAGACGTCCGGCGCGAGCGCGACGAAACCGTCGGCCGCGTACTGGTCGGCGACCGAGCGGATGTGCGCGTTCACGCCGAAGATCTCCTGGATGATGATGACGGCGGGGCCCTTGCCGCGCTTGGGCAGCGCAAGATAGCCGCCGAAGCTGTCGTTACCGGTCGGGATGTCGATCCATTGGGCAGTCACGTTGGAACTCCTGGCGAACGGGTGCGCGACATGCGCACCGCGGATGAAAAAAAGGGCGGCCTAGTGTGCCACCAATCCGGTGGCGCTGCAGCGCGCAAGCGGCGCGCCTGGCCGGTGTGTGCGCGTTGCGAATCCGCGTCCCGGACCGGCTTCTCGCGCAGCGATCGTTTCGATCTCGATTATTCATTTTTCGACGGTGCGCCGCTTCGATAGAGTCGACGTGTCGGCCTTTACAAAGCGCTTTCGCACATCGTCATCGAAGGATTCGCCATGCCAGCCCGTGCATTTTCCACTCCGTTTTCCGAACGCTTCGGCCTGCGCCTGCCCCTCGTGCAGGCGCCGATGGTCGGTGCGACCACGGCCGTGATGGTCGCGGCCGCATCCAATGCCGGCGCGCTCGGCAGTCTCGGCGCCGGCGCGTTCGAGCCGGATCGTCTCGCGACCGAAGTCGCCGCGATTCGCGCGGCGACCGCGCGTCCGTTCGCCGTGAACCTGTTCGTGTTGCCCGAGGCCGCGCCCGACGCGGCGACCGTCGCGCGCGCGCTCGCCGCGATCGATCCGTTGAACGCGACGCTCGGGCTGCCGCCGGGCACCGCGCCCGCACGCTACGCGCCCGACTTCCGCGCGCAATTCGACGCGCTCGTCGCGTTGCGCGTGCCGGTCGCGAGCTTCACGTTCGGCGTGCTCGACGCGGCCGACGTCGCGCGCCTGAAGGCCGTCGGCACCTACGTGATCGGCACCGCGACGCACGTCGCCGAAGGGCGCGCGTGGCAGGCGGCCGGCGCCGACGCGCTGTCCGCGCAGGGTGCCGAAGCCGGCGGCCATCGCGGCACCTTCATCGGCTCGGGCGACGATGCGCTGATCGGCACGCTCGCGCTCGTGCCGCAGCTCGTCGATGCAACCGGCCTGCCCGTGCTCGCCGCGGGCGGCATCATGGACGGTCGCGGCATCGCCGCCGCGCTCGCGCTCGGCGCGCAGGGCGCTCAGCTCGGCACCGCGTTCCTGACGTGTGCGGAAAGTGCGATCGCGGCGGACTGGAAAGCGCGGCTGCTCGCGAGCGCCGATACGTCGACGCAGGTCACGCGCGCGATCACCGGCCGTCATGCGCGCGGATTGCGCAATACGCTGATGATGCGGCTCGGCGAACGCGTGGCCGACGCCGCGCCGTATCCGGTGCAGAACGCGCTGACCCAGCCGCTGCGCCAGGCCGCCGCGCGCGCGAACGACGGCGACCATCTGTCGCTGTGGGCCGGGCAGGGCGCACCGCTCGCGCGACGGCGCGCCGCCGCGCTGACGACGTCGCAACTCGTCGACGCGCTCGACGCCGAATGGCGCGCAACGGACGCCTGACCGGCTCGTATCGAAGCGAGAAAAGCGCGTGTCGTCACGCGCGTTTCATTCAATGATCCCGCGCACAAAATACCGAATCGAAATGACGCGGGAATGCTTTGAATCAACCTTTCATCCGGTCGTCCGAGATTAGCGGAAACCCTTATCCGGTGCGGCTCGCAGCGATATTCGAGGATTCATTCCAAAGCGCCCGTATCGGTAGTGTTACCACTACCCCAAAAAAGTCCCACAAATTAATTTGATCACCTACACTTGCGCGCAAGTACGGGCGGGCGGCTGCTAAAAGCGGCCGTTTCCCCACGTGCTTGAGGCCAAGTGCATGAAGGATGCAACCGGCGAATCGTCCAGTGAATGCAAACACAGGGATGGCAGCGGGGCACCGGGCGATGGCGTTTATTGGGACCGAAACTGGAGACTTACATGAATATCAAGATGCAAAAGCTGTTGCCGATCACCGCAGCGGCGATGCTGTGTGCTGCAGCTGCAAGCAACGCGTCCGCCGATCAAGTCGTCAAGATCGGCCACGTCGCGCCGTTGACGGGCGGCATTGCACACCTGGGCAAGGACAACGAAAACGGCGCGCGTCTCGCAGTCGAGGAAATCAACGCGAAGGGTCTCACGATCGGCGGCCAGAAGATCACGCTGCAACTCGACCCGCAGGATGACGCGGCCGACCCGCGGCAGGCGACGCAGGTTGCGCAGAAGCTCGTCGACGACAAGGTCGTCGCGGTGGTCGGCCACCTGAACTCGGGCACGTCGATCCCGGCCTCGAAAATCTACAGCGATGCGGGCATCGTGCAGATCTCGCCGTCGGCGACCAACCCGGCTTACACGCAGCAAGGCTTCAAGACCACGTATCGCGTGGTGGCGACCGATGCGCAGCAGGGTCCGGCACTCGCGAACTACGCGCATTCGAAGGGCATCAAGAGCGTCGCGGTGGTCGACGATTCGACCGCTTACGGCCAGGGCCTCGCGAACGAATTCGAGAAGAAGGCCAAGGCGCTCGGCCTGAAGGTGATGTCGCACGACGCGACCAACGACAAGGCGGTCGACTTCCGCGCGATTCTGACCAAGATCAAGGGCGAGAACCCGGACGCGATCATGTACGGCGGCATGGACGCCACCGGCGGCCCGTTCGCGAAGCAGGCGAAGCAACTCGGCCTGCGCGCGAAGATCTTCGCGGGCGACGGCGTGTGCACGGAGAAGCTGGCCGACCTGGCCGGCGACGCGACCGACAACATCGTGTGCTCGGAAGCCGGTGCTTCGCTGGAAAAGATGCCGGGCGGCGCAGCGTTCAAGGCGAAGTACGAGAAGCGTTTCGGTCAGCCGATCCAGATCTACGCACCGTTCACGTATGACGCCGTGTACATCATCGCCGACGCGATGAAGCGCGCGAACTCGACGGACCCGGCGAAGATCCTCGCGGCGATGCCGGCGACGAAGTACACGGGCGTGATCGGCACGACGACCTTCGACTCGAAGGGCGACCTGCAGCACGGCGTGATTTCGCTGTACAACTACAAGAGCGGCAAGAAGACGCTGCTCGACGAAGTGAAGATGTAAGCTGAAAAGCGGCCGGCAGAAGGGGTGAAGGCGCGCCTGTGGCAACACGGGCGCGCCTTCTTTTTGGCGATCCCGCAGCGGGGCGGCCGCGCCGCGGTCAGATCTTCAGGTGCGCGAGCACCTTCGGCGCGACGGCCGCGACGAGCGCCGCGCACAGCGCGACGACCGACAGCCCGACGGTCAGATTCACGGCCTGCGCGACCGCGCCGATCACGACCGGACCGAACAGCAGTCCGAAATACGCGAGCCCGGCCACGTGCGCGAGCCCTTCGGCCGCGTGGATGCCTTTCACGCGCGCGGCGGCGGCGAACAGCACGGGCATCATGTTCGCGAGGCCGACGCCCATCAGCGTAAAGCCCGTCAGCACGGCGATCGGGTTCGGCAGCAACAGCGCGCCGATCATCCCGGCGCACGCGAGCGACGCGCTCGCGAACACGAGCTGCGGCGCGCCGAAACGCGCACGCACCGCGTCGCCCGCGAATCGCGCGACCGCCATCCCGCCGGAGAACGCGGCATAGGCCGCGCTTGCGAGCGCGGGGCTCGCCGCGACGACGTCGCGCATGTAGACCGTCGCCCAGTCGTACATCGCACCTTCGGCGATCAGCGCGATCAGCGCGATGCCGCCGAGCATCCACAGCGCGGGCGAGCGCCAGCGGTTGCCGCCGCCGTGCGCGTGTTCGTGATGCGGCACGTGCGGCAGCACGGCCGGGCTCGCGACGAGCAGCACCGCCGCGCCGACGGCCGCCGCGAGCGCGAGATGCACGGCCGGCGCCATGCCGGCCGACAGCAGCGCGCCGCCGGCCGCCGCCCCCGACATCCCGCCGATGCTGAACATTCCGTGCAGCGACGACATGATCGGCTTGCCGAGCGCGATCTCGACCGCGCTCGCCTCCGCGTTCATCGCGACGTCGAGCGTCGCCATCGAGAAGCCGAACAGCGCGAGCACGACGAGCAGCATCCAGTAATCGGGCACGACGAGGATCAGCGCCGCGCACGCGGACATCACGAGCCCGCCCGCGAGGCACGCGGTGCGCGAGCCGACGCGCGCGATCCAGCGCGCGATCGTCAGCATCGCGGCGATCGAGCCGCCAGCGACCGCGAACAGCGCGATCGACAGCAGTCCCGGGCTCAACGCGAACTTGTCGCGCACGGTCGGCACGTGCACGCCCCACGACGCGTACATCATGCCGGCGATGAAGAACAGCGCCATCGTGGCCGTGCGTGCACGCTGGCGGACCGGCAAGGCCAGCACGCGATGCGCGTCGGGCGGCGCGGCGAAGTCGGACGAGGATCGGGAGGAGGTTTCGGACACGGAGCGCTCTTGAATGGACGATGCGCGGGCGCGTCGCGCCCGTCGGATGGGTCCGATTCTATCGAACCGCTTACGGTCTTGCCGGCGCGCTGGCCGTTCGGCCGATCACGCTTCGGCACGCACGGTGCCTGCGCGGGCCGCGCCAGCCGATCGGCGGATGCCCGGCGGGACGCCGCCGCGGGTAACATCGGTGCGCAGGCGGCGCGCCCGAAGCGTTCCAGTACGGCGCGTCATCGCTACCGTTGCCGCCCAGGCTTTTTGACCGCAGGAGCCACCGTGAACATCGATCCCGCCCTTGCGCTGCACCTGCTGCACCGCTGCGCACTCGGTACGCTCGCGACCCACGCGCGCGATCCGCAAGGCTTTCCCTATCCGACGGTCGTTCCGTTCGCACCCGATGCGAATCATCGACCCGTGATTCTCGTGAGCGGCCTTGCCGAGCACACGCGCAACCTTGCCGCCGATCCGCGCGCGGGATTCCTCGTCGTCGACGCGCCGGACGGCGACGTGCTGAACGCCGAGCGCGCGACACTGCTCGGCCGCTTCGTGCCGCTCGGTGACGATCCCCATGTCGCCGCGCGCTACACGCGCTACGAACCCGATGCCGCACGCTACCTCGCGCTCGGCGACTTCACGTTCTGGGCGCTCGACATCGAGCGGCTGCGCTACATCGGCGGATTCGGCCGGATGGGCTGGGTGGACGGCACTGGCCTCGATGCGCTGCCGCCGCTCGGGTTCGACGACGAACGGGCGTTGTGGGATGCGTACGAGTCGAGCGATGCGCGTCGCGAAGGGCTCGACCTGCTCGGCGTCGACCGCCACGGCGCCGACTGGCGCTCCGACGGCCGCCGCGTGCGCACGCCCTTCGACTCGGTGCCCGGCGACGCCGGTGCATTGCACGAACGGTTGATTGCCAGCGCGCGGGATGTGACCTGACGCCGCGAATACAGATCTGTCTGAATAGCGCCGCGCGCCGTACGATTTTCCCGAACTTGTCGCCGGATGAAAGCTTTGATTTTTTCGCATGCAGGGTAATTGCGTATGTTGATAGACTTATTACCCGATCAGTAATGTCCTAATCTCTATGCAAGTGCGTAGAAATTTGAGAAAAGGCCGCAACCGGTCAAAATGACATGCGTGAATTACAATTGGTCTCGGGATTTTCGTGAATCCCGCTTCTATCAAATCCTTTTTGTGCTAATCTCTGCCTTCGAAAATCCGAGGCACAAATATTCCATGAATGGTGAGCCGGCTGCAGACCGGTGCCATTGGTCATATAGAAAGGGAAACTATGTCTTCTTACAAGGACCTGCTGGCCCAGCGGGAGAAGCTGGAGAAGCAAATCGAAGAAGCGAAGTCGCGTGAATACGCCGAAGTGCTGAATGACGTGAAGCAGAAAATTGCCGACTACGGCTTTTCGCTCGCCGAACTCGGCCTCAGCCGCGCGAAGGCAGGCAAGGTCGGGCGCCCGCGCGCAGGTGTGGCAGCCAAATACCGCGATCCGGAAACGGGCGCGACGTGGTCGGGCCGCGGCAAGCCGCCGCGCTGGATCGCTGGCAAGAACCGCGAACAGTTTTCGATTTAAACATCCGTTTAAGTCGACGTCTCAAAAAGAGCCGCGCATCCGCCAGGAGCGCGGCTTTTTGCATTCCGGTATAGAAATGTATGCGTCTTGTCATGAAAACGTCATGAATGGGCGTGAATGAAAATGCAACCCGTTCGCATAAGCGGTTGATTTGAATGGAAAATTTCATGATATCGGAATGCCGGGCGCACTTCGTTTGATAGAATTCCGTATCCCAACCGATATCTCGTATTTCATGTCAACGTTTTCCGACGACGCGCAAAGCGCGGATAAGCACGCGGTCGCGCGCAAGAGCACCCTCGTCAGTATTGTGCTGAATGTGGTGCTTGCGACGTTTCAGATCGTCGTCGGCGTGGTTGCGCATTCGCAGGCATTGATTGCCGATGGCATCCATTCGATTTCCGATTTGATCTCGGATTTTGTCGTGCTGGTTGCGAATCGCCATAGTGGTGCATCGCCGGATGCCGATCACAATTACGGACACAGCCGTTATGAGACCGTCGCGTCGCTGTTTCTCGGCGCGATCCTGATCGCGGTCGGCATCGGCATGCTCTGGCGCGCCGGCGACCGTCTCGTGAATCTCGAAAACATCCCGGCCGTCCATTTTTCCGCGTTGATCGTCGCGTTGACCGTGCTCGTGTCGAAAGAGGCGCTGTTTCGCTACATGCTGCGCGAGGCACGGCGCGTGCGTTCGGCGATGCTCGTCGCGAACGCGTGGCATGCGCGCTCGGACGCCGCTTCGTCGCTCGTCGTCGCAATCGGCATCGTCGGCAGTCTCGCCGGCGTGCGGCTGCTCGACCCGATCGCCGCGGCGATCGTCGGTTTCATGGTCGCGCGCATGGGCTGGACGTTCGGCTACGACGCGCTTCAGGACCTGTCGGATCGCGCGCTCGACACCGCCGACACGGCCGAAATCCGCGCGCTGCTCGAGGCGACGCCGGGCGTGCGCGACGTGCACGACCTGCGCACGCGCAAGATGGGCGATGCGGCGCTCGTCGACGCGCACATCCTCGTCGATCCCATGATCTCCGTCTCCGAAGGCCATTACATCGCGGAAACCGCACGTGCACGCGTGCTGCGCGACCCGCGCGTGCTCGACGCGCTGATCCACGTCGACCCGGAGAACGACACGGCGCGCCGTCCGGCGCTCGCGCTGCCGCCGCGTGCCGAGATCACGGCGCGGCTCGAGGCCGCGCTCGCGCAACGCGGGCTGCATCCGGCCGCCATCAATCTGCACTACTTGAGCACGGGGCTCGAGATCGACGTGACGCTCGACGCCGGCGCGGGCGATACCGACGCGGCGCTGGCCGGCCGGCTCGACGTCGATGCGCTGAAGCGGCAGTTCGGCGCGCGCCGGATCGGCTTCACGCGCGGACTGCCCGCGCAGGCCTGAGCGGCGCGGGCGACCGCGGGCCGCGCGTTACAGCGGCAGTTGCGTGTCGAACTTGATTTCGCGCAGCACGACGCTCGTGCGCACTTGCGACACGGCGGGGATCTTGAAGATCCGTTCGTGCAGGAAGACGTCGTAGGCCTTGATGTCGGGGGCGACGATCTTGAGGATGTAATCGGCCTCGCCCGTCGTGCTGTAGCACTCCGTAACTTCCGGGCAGGTCGCGATCTCGCGCTCGAACTGCTCGACGCCGCCTTCGTTGTGGCGAGTCAGGTGTACGTGCGCGAGCGCGCACACGTGCAGGCCCAGCTTCTCGCGATCGAGCAGCGCCGTGTAGCGCTGGATCACGCCGGACTGTTCCATGTCCTTGATGCGGCGCCAGCACGGCGTGCTCGACAGGCCGACCTGGTCGGAGATTTCCTGCACGGAACGGCGCGCGTCGAGCTGCAACAGGCGAAGGATTTTTTGCGAAAAGGAATCGAGCGTCACCTGCGCCTCCATGCGGCAGCTACAACACGCTGAATGTTAGAGGGCCGGGAAAGGAAAGGCAATCTGGCGGCGCGTCGCTGAGCGAGATTCGCTAATTTGCGCGTGGATCCGTGGGGTTTTGTCCCGCCCCCGCCTGTTCCGACCGATCGGTGTCGCCCACCGCGAGGCCCGCGAGCGCGGCCTGCTGGCGGCGCAGGTCGGCGAGCATGTTGCAGAACAGCGCGCCTTGCTCGATCGCGTCGTCGAGCGCGACGTGCGTGTGCGGATGATCGTCGAACCAGTGCTTCGGAAAGCGCGGCTTGATCGCCTTGCGGTACGGCAGGCCAGTCATCGCGAACGCGAGCGTCTTGATGTCGAGCGCCGACCACGAGAACGGGCAGCGTCCGGCGAAGCGCATCATGTACCAGAACATGAACGTGAAATCGAAGCCGGCCGGCATCGCGACGAACACCGGCTTGCCGGGCAGCGCCTCGACCCATTCGACGTACGCGACGAGCGCGGCCTCTGGCGCCTGCAGGTCGCGCCGGCACGCGGCCCACGCTTCCGGTTCCGTCTTCCACCACGCTTCCTGCACCGGATGGGCCTGCGCGCCGGGCAGCGTCTCGAGGTTCGCCGAGAACGTCGCGATCAACTGCTTGTCCTCGGTATAGGCGGCCGACGCGAAGCTCAGCATCGAGTGCGGGCCCGGAATCGGGCCGTCGGCCTCGACGTCGGTGCTGACGTAGATTTCGGGGATGGCTGTCTGGTTCATCCGAACACCTTGTCGGACACGAACGGATTCGTGCGGCGCTCGTCGCCGAAGGTCGACACCGGGCCGTGGCCCGGCACGAACGTCACGTCGTCGCCGAGTGGCCACAGCTTCTCCTTGATCGAACGCACGAGATCCGCGTGGTTGCCGCGCGGGAAATCGGTGCGGCCGATCGAGCCGGCGAACAGCACGTCGCCGACGATCGCGACACGATGCGCGCGGCTGAAGAACACGACATGGCCGGGCGTGTGGCCCGGGCAGTGATAGACCTCGAGCGTCTCGTCGCCGAACTGCACGGTGTCGCCGTCGTTCAGCCATTGGTCCGGCTCGAACGCCTCGGCGGCCGGGAAGCCGAAGCGCTGGCTCTGCATCGGCAGTTGCTCGATCCAGAAGCGCTCGTCTTCCTGCGGCCCCACGATCGGCACGCCGTAGTGCGTCGCGAGCGCCTTCGCGCCCGCGCAGTGATCGACGTGGCCGTGCGTCAGCAGCACCTTCTCGACCTGCACGTTCTGCCGCGCGATCTCCTGTTCGATCCGTTCGATGTCGCCGCCCGGATCGACGACGGCGGCGCGGCCGGTCTTTTCGCAGACGAGCAGCGAGCAGTTCTGCTGGAACGGCGTGACCGGAATGAGCGTGACTTTCATGGAGGCACCGGCGGCTAAAAGGAGCGATTGTACCGGTCGCGCGCGCTGCCTGCCGCCCCTGCGGCGAGGCGTCGGACGCGCTGCTCAGTGCAATCCCGGAGCATTCCGATTGTTACAGCCATAGTGAGAATCAATGGTCCGGAAGGGGCGCTTTTCGAGCCGGGGTTTTGGTTTATGTATAATGCCGCCCATTGCGCGTGAATTTCACGCAATTCGCAGGTGTTTCGGCCCCGTTAAAAAAAGGGCGTCGGATCACCGTCAAGCATCGACCGCCGGGGAGTCCGGCGGTGTATCCAGCACCGAGCATTCGGTGCTCACGTCTTGTCCGGCCGGGTGCTGCGCGCCCGTTCTGCGGCCCTGCTGCCGCGCCGCCGGATGAGGCCTGTGCCGCCGTTCCTGTGCGTTGGCTGTATGCAGCGCGCGCGAACGTGAAGCCATGTTCGATGGCGGCATGTGGGGTCTGGTCAGGCTGCCGGGGACAGGTTGCGCCAGACGTGAAAACTAATCAGGACGGTTGCGGCAGAGACGAAAGCCGCGCCCATGCTAGCCGCCTGCTCGCGTAGCCGAGCGGGGCGTGCACGCATTTGCCGTCCGGGCCGCGTATCTGCGTTGTTGAGCAGCGTTGTATCGGTGCGGCCCGAACCAGAAGGCGACACGTCGATGAACTTTCGATTTCCGACTCGATTCGGGACCATTGCATTATTTTTTGCGCTGACGGGCTGTGCGGTGCCACCCAGCCAGACCACCAGCAGCGCCAACCAGAAGAACGCGGTCAGCAAGACGGCCGCTGCCGCGAAAGCGGATGACGACAAGCAGCAACTGAATTTCGATTCCGCGCTGGCATCGATGCCGGCTGCCGACAGCAAGGACGCGAAGAAGTCGTCGCTGGCGGACGCCGAGCCGATCGACGGCAAGGACGTGTCCGACTTCCGCCAGACGGGCCGGGCATCGTGGTATGGCCGGGATTTCCACGGCCGCCGCACCGCGAACGGCGAGCGTTTCAACATGAACGCGCTGACCGCCGCGCACCGCACGCTGCCGCTGTCGTCGTACATCAAGGTGACGAATCCGTCGAGCGGCAAGTGGGTCGTCGTGAAGGTCAACGATCGCGGGCCGTACAAGCGTGGCCGCGTGCTCGACCTGTCGTACGCCGCCGCCAAGATGATCGGCCTCGTGCATGCCGGCACGGGCCGCGTGAAGATCGAAGGGCTGTCGCCGCAGGAAGCGCGCGAGGCGCGCGACGAAATGTTCGCGTCGCTGTCGTCGAAGTAACGCGGCAGTTCGTCCGCTCATGCAAAAGGGCTGCCCTCGGGCAGCCCTTTTTCGTTTCCGCGTGCCGGGCGGCGGATGCCGCCCGCGCTCGCACGTCAGCCTTCCTTCAGCGCCAGGGCGCGCGCATACAGCGCGTTGCGCGATGCGCCCGTCAGCGCGGCCGCGAGCTTCGCCGCGCTCTTCACCGGCACTTCTTCCAGCAGCAGCTTGAGCAGAGCGTCGTGCGCGGTGTCGTCGGCTTCGCCGACGTCGGCCGGCGCGCCTTCGACCACCAGGACGAACTCGCCGCGCTGGCGGTTCGCATCGCCGGCGAGCCAGCTCTGTCCTTCGGCCAGGGTGCCCTGGAACAGCTGCTCGTGTAGCTTGGTGAGTTCGCGTGCGATCAGCAGCCGGCGCGCCGGGCCGAACGCGTCGGCGAGGGCGGCGACGGTGTCCGCGATCCGGTGCGGCGCTTCGTAGAACACCAGCGCGTACGGGTGCCGCACGAGCGCCTGCAGCGCGCTCGCACGCTGCTTCGGCTTCGGCGGCAGGAAGCCCGCGAACGTGAACGCGCCGGCCCAGTCGCCGGCCACGCTCAGCGCGGTCACGGCCGCGCTCGCGCCCGGCAGCGGAATCACCGGGAAGCCGGCCGCGCGCACGGCGTCGACGAGCCGGGCGCCGGGGTCCGAAATGCCGGGCGTGCCGGCGTCCGACACGTACGCGACGCGTTCGCCGGCGCGCAGCAGCCCGATCACGCGCAGCGCGGCTTCGCGCTCGTTGTGCTCGTGCACGGCGACGA
The DNA here is from genome assembly GCF_053427845.1 of Burkholderia sp. AW49-1. Lineage (NCBI taxonomy): Bacteria > Pseudomonadati > Pseudomonadota > Betaproteobacteria > Burkholderiales > Burkholderiaceae > Burkholderia > Burkholderia sp. AW49-1. The sequence continues at coordinate 211,239 of NZ_JBSAXF010000008.1, forward strand.
GCGGCTTCGAGATGCCGTAGCGGGCCAGCAGCTGGCCCGTGTTGCGGGTGTCTTCGGCCGCGATGCGGTCGGCGAGGCCGAGCACGTGCAGCGCGCGCAGCGTGATGTCGGCGGTGTTGCCGATCGGCGTCGCGACCACGTAGAGCGCGGCGTCCGGGTAGTGCTGGGTTTGCGCGAGTTCGAGGAGGGCAGTCATGGCAGGCAATGCGCGCATTCGCGGCGCAAGCGGAACAAGGACGGCATTGTGCCACGCGGCGCCGGCCGCGCCGGGCAACGAGCGCGGTTTGCCGACCGTCGGCGGCAACTTTTCCGGCACGGCGCGATCCAGATCGATTGGCGCGACGTTCGAGCAGCGCGCGCGGCAGTTCCTGGAGCGTCGCGGCCTCGCGTTCGTCGCGGCGAACGTGACGGTGCGCGGCGGCGAGCTCGACCTCGTGATGCGCACGCCCGACGGCACGCTCGTGTTCGTCGAGGTGCGCGCGCGGCGCAGCGCCCGGCATGGCGGCGCGGCGGCGAGCGTCGGCTTGCGCAAGCGGCGGCGTCTGGTCGCGGCCGCGCTCCATTTCTGGGCGCGGCACGGCGCGGGGGCCGCATGCCGTTTCGACGTCGTCGCGTTCGAGGCCGGTCGGCTCGAGTGGCTGCGCGATGCATTTCGTGCCGATGATGCATAGCCGCGAGCTGTGACGAGATGTAAAGAGTTCTTGTCATACCGCCGGAGAGGGTGCCGGAGTGCGGTAAACTCGCCGCACCCATGACGTTGCGCGCTGCGTGCCATGCGCGCCCAGTTCACCAGGAATCGATGTCAGTCGAACGTATTCAGCAACATTTCCGCGACAGCGCCGCGCTTCACGCCGAAGCGGCCGATGCGCTGTCGCTGCCGATCGCAGCCGCGGTCGACGCGATGTTCGCCGCGCTGGCGAACGGCAACAAGATCGTCGCATGCGGGGATGGCCCGTCGGCCGCCGCAGCGCATTACCTCGCCGTGTCGCTCGTTGGCGGCTTCGAGCGCGAGCGTCCGGGCCTGCCCGCGATCGCGCTGGCCACCGACGCGTCGCAGGGCGGCCTCACGGGGGCAGCCGCCGCCGATCAGCTGTTCGCGCAGCAGGTGCGTGTGCTCGGGCAGACCGGCGACATCCTGCTGGTGCTCGACGCGAGCGGCGCGTCGCCGCGCGTGCTGGCCGCGATCGACGAGGCGCACGAACGCGAGATGACCGTCGTCGCGCTGACGGGCGGCGACGGCCATGCCGTGGCCGCCGCGCTGTCCGACACCGATATTCCGATCAGCGTGCCCGCCTCACGTGCGGCGCGCGTCCACGAAGTCCATCTGCTGACCATCCACTGCCTGTGCGACGGCATCGACGCGATGCTGCTGGGTGAGGATTGAACGAAGGAGAGCCGTCGATGAATCAAAGCCGCGTCAAACAGACGCTCGTCAGAACCACGTTGCTCGCCGCGCTGACGGCGGGCCTCGCGATGTCGCTGCAGGGCTGCGTGCTCGGCGTGCTGGGTGCGGCGGCCGGCGGTGGCGCGCTGATCGCGACCGATCGCCGCACGCTCGGCGCGCAGACGGAGGATCGCGAGATCCAGGTCAAGTCGCTCTCGCAGATCAATAACGGGCTGCCGGACCAGTCGCACGTGAACGTGACGGTGTTCAACCGTCGCGTGCTGCTGACGGGCGAAGTGCCGAACAACGCGTCGAAGCAGCGCGCCGAGGAAATCGTGCGCGGCATCAACAATGTGAACGGCATCGTCAACGAGCTGTCGGTCGAGCCGTCGTCGTCGCTGTCGTCGCGCGCGAACGACTCGTACCTCGAAGGGCGCGTGAAGTCCGAGCTGATCGCGACGAAGGGGCTGTCGGCGAACTACTACAAGGTCGTCAGCGAGCGCGGCAACGTCTACCTGATGGGGCTCGTGACGGTCGACGAAGGCAATCGCGGCGCCGATGCGGCCAGCCAGGTGCCGGGCGTCGAGAAGGTCGTGAAGGTGTTCCAGTACATCCAGCCGCAGGACGCGCAGGCGTTGCAGGCCGCGTCGCCGAGCGGGGCGTCCGGCGCGCAGGCCGCCGCCGCGCCCGCGGATGCTGCGACCGTCGGCGCGGTGCCCGATGCGTCGGTCCAGTCCACGCCGCTGCAACCGCCGGCGCCGATCTCGAATTCGTCGAGCGTGCACCCGGGCAATCCGAAGGCAACGCCGCAATGAAGTCGACGCAGATGAAGATCAGGCAATGGATGGTGCAGGGCGCCGCGGCCGCGGCGCTCGCGGCCGGTGTGCTCGGCACGGCGCAGGCGGACATCGGCGACGGCCTCAAGGTCGCGCGCGGCAACGCGTGCATGGGCTGTCACGCGGTGGACCGCAAGCTCGTCGGTCCGTCGTTCAAGGACATCGCCGCCCGCTACAAGTCCGATCCGCAAGCCGTCGCGAAGTTGTCGAAGAAGGTGAAGGACGGCGGCTCCGGCGTCTGGGGCGCGATTCCGATGCCGGCGCATCCGCGCATGAGCGACGCGGATCTGCGCTCCGTGGTCGAATGGGTCCTGGCGGGCGCGCCGTCAAAGTGACGCGCCGGGGGTGACGGATCCCCTATTGCCAAGCGTGGAAATGCGTGTGTATGATGGTCGACTGTTGGGGCGGTAGCTCAGCTGGGAGAGCGTCGCGTTCGCAATGCGAAGGTCGGGAGTTCGATCCTCCTCCGCTCCACCAAGTAACACCCGAAAAAGCCTTGTAAATCAAGGCTTTTTCCTTTTGTGTGGCCGGTTTTGATCAACACGTTGCAACACTTCAAAACACGCAAAAACACGGACCATTTTCCCCAGATTTTCCCCAGCCTTCCGCGCTGAAACGCCCATCGGGCGGGCCTCGGACCATGCCGGCCGGGCAGGGCGGTACAATCGTTGCCATACGACGGAGCAACAAAGCATGGCAACGACGCTGGAAAAACTGGAGAGGGTAGCGGGTACGTCCCCGGTGCTCACGATCCCGCAACTCATCGAAGCGCTGGGCGAAGCGCTGAACCTGCGGGACGGGTGGTCGGTGCAGTCGGTGCGCAACCAGATCGCACGGGGTACGTTCCCGTTCCCGAGCGGGAAAATCGGGAAAAACCGGGTCTTCTCGGTCGCGGTCGTCGCCGAGATCATCGACGGGATGGGGCGCGAGGAGCCTGCGCCGCCGCGCGACGAGCCGCTGCCGGTTCAGGTTCGGCAGGTGCGAGCCGGTAAAGTGATGTCGGTGGGCGGGCGCCCGACGAACGCGGCACGGGCCGAACGGCTGCGCAAACTCGGTATCGGTTACACACAACTGTTCCTCACTGCGCTCGATGCGTGGTGGGCCGAGCAAGTTCGGCTACGCCAGGCGCACGAAGCCGGCACGCTGGGCGATGCGACCGACGAAGCGATGCCCGATCTTCCGCCGTACGACCGCAGGCGCAGCACGCCCTAAATACACCAAAAATGGGCAGCCCATGACCAACGATCTGAATGTGAACGAACTGCTGACGAACGGCCCGGACGACTTGATGTTGGTCACCGATCAGGTTGGGAAACTGCTGGGCCGGTCGGCCCAACAACTGTCGGTCGATCGTAAGGATGGGCGTGGCCCGGCGTGGTCTGCACCGTTCGGCCCGAACGGTGTGGTGCACTACAAACTCGGCGACGAACGGGCGTTTGTGAGCGGCCAGGTGTCGTAAGAACCGGGACCAGCACGGCACCGACTTTCCGTCGATTGCGGCTGGTACCATGGCAAATCATCTGTCGGTGACGGCATTCGCCATAAAACCGGCTAACAAACTGTGCCGCAATCCAAGCGACCGCATCTTTTTTGGGGTGCCTCCCATAGCATCCCTGTTGAACAGAAAAACGTGACCGAACCATACTCTCACTATTCGAACGAGATCTCGGACGGGAAAGCGGAACTGCTTTCACAACTCCGAGACCTACTTCCCAGCGCCTTTCTTGATGGGGATCTGGACAAAAACGCCTTGCTGGATGCGCTCGGCCTTGGCGACAAGTCGGCCTCCGCCTTTGCATTCACGTGGCCGGGCATCGAGATAGCTCGAGAGCATGCACGCACCCCGACGACCGCCACCCTTGCGCCCGATGTGGCTGCCTCGGTCAACTGGACGTCCGCAAAGGACGTGCTGATCGAAGGCGATAACCTGCAAGTCCTGAAGCTGCTGAAGAACGGCTATAGCCGTAAGGTTAAGCTCGTCTATATCGACCCGCCCTACAACACCGGCGACACGTTCACCTACAACGACGATTTCGCAGTTCCCGAATCGCAATACCTCCGGGAGACTGGGCAGGTGGACGAGCAAGGGAATGCAATGACCAGCCGGATCGAGACAGGCGGTCGCAAGCATTCCCCATGGTTGACGATGATGTTCCCGCGCTTGGTCCTCGCTCGCCATCTGCTACGCCGTGACGGGGTGATTCTCATCTCCATCGACAACAACGAGGTCCATCATCTGCGCCTGCTGCTCGACGCAACGTTCGGCGCCGAGAACTTCGTGGACATGATGACTTGGCAAGGCGGTCGAAAGGGCGATGCCAAACTGACCGCTGGGGGGCAGGACTACATTCTCGTCTACGCGAGAGATAAGTCGTTTCTCAAGGCCAACGATGTTCGTTGGCGTGAACGCAAAACGGGGCTTGAGGACGTCTATGCCAAGGAGCGCGAACTCCTGGAAAAACACGGTGAAGATTTTGAAGGGGCGAAGGTAGAGCTGCGTGCCTGGTTCGACGCTTTGCCGGAAGGTAATCCAGCAAAGCAGCACTCCCACTATGACCACATTGATGCTGGAGGTGTCTGGACCTCGGACAATAGTTCAAGCCCGAACTACCGCGAAAACCTGGTTTACGATTTCAAAGGCTACCCTCCGCCCGAAAACGGCTGGCGATATGAACTCGCCACAATGGAGAAACTGGATGTCGACGGCAAGCTCCTCTATCCAAAGGGGCGCGCAACGCGTATTCGCATCAAAAAGTATCTCCATGATCAGGAAGAGTGGGCACCCCCCTCCACTTTCTCAAAAGACCGAAGCGGTGCGTCGTCGGCTCTAAACACCTTGATGGGCGGCAAAGTTTTCGACGATCCCAAGAGCGCGGAGGTTCTTGCGCGCCTGTTCCATGCCATCACGGATGACGGCGATCTGATCCTCGACTTCTTCGCGGGTTCGGGCTCGACCGGACAAGCCGTTTGGGAACAGAACCCCAAGGACGGTAAAGTTCGTCACTGGGTACTCGTGCAGGCGCCGGAACTGCCGAACTCGGAAGAAGAGTCAGGGAAAAACGCGCTTGAGGCTGGCTACGAAACCATTTTCGAGATCACGGCCGAACGCCTACGACGCGTCGCTGCGTCGCTTTCAGATGCCGCCAGCGAGGCTGCGCTCGGCTTTCGCGTTTTCCGCGCTCGTCCGACCAACTTGGTCGTCGAAAAGCCGATCGTGGCGACGCCCGATTTGACTGGGCAGATGTATCTCGACCACGTGTTGAACCATGCTGCGGGATCGCCCGTCGCAAAAGGCGCAAAACCCGGAGCGGTCGCCTGGGAAATCGCTCTGAAATCGACGGACACCCGCCTCGACGCGCGCGAGATCGCGCACACGATTGACGGAGTGTCCGTGTACGAGTTCACGCCTGCCAATGGCGAGTCCACCGCTGGCCGTCTTCTCATTTCCCTCGACGCCTTTACGCTGACGACTGCCGACAAACTCGGGCTCACCGACAGCGATACGCTCATCCTACGTGGTGACAAGATCGAAGACTCGGTGACGCTTACCCTTGCCCCGCGTCTGCGGTCGAAACTGATTCTCTTGGAACGGGTGCCGCGTGAAGTTTCGCTTTGATGATCAGCCCCACCAGTCGGCCGCGGTATCCTCTGTCGTTGATCTTTTTGAGGGAGCACTGGTACCACCACGTGAGACGCTGGCTGGACAAGCCCCAGGCGCGGACGGTCATGCAGGCTTTGCGCTCGATCGGCAAATCCTCACCGCAAATCTTGCTGCCGTTAGCAAGCGTGAGTCCGTTAACGAACAGCACGAACTTGCCCTTCTTGCCGAGACCGATCTCCAAGATATTGACCGGGAGTTCCCAAACTTTTCGGTCGAAATGGAGACGGGCACCGGCAAGACGTACGTCTACATATCGACCGCTCTTCGTCTGGCAGAACTCTACGGCCTTCGCAAGTTTGTGATCGTCGTTCATTCCATCGCTATTCGTGCCGGTGTGGTGAAGACGTTCGAGCAAACCGAGGAGCATTTCCGGCTGAAATACCCCGGCGTTCCCTACAAATGGGGCACTCTGGGCGAAAACTCGGCCTTGTCCGATTTCTCGGAGCCATCGGGTACGGTCCAGTTCTTGATCGCGAGCGTTCAAGCGCTGGACAAGCCCGAAACGAACACACTGTACTCGACCGCCGAGCAACCCCAACTGTGGGGTGACTCGTCCAGCGGCGCGCAGCAAATCGCCAGGGCTCGCCCGGTCGTTTTGATCGACGAACCGCAGAACATGGCAACGCCGCTGCGTCGCAAAGCCATCGCCACACTCAACCCGCTGGTGGCGTTGCGTTACAGCGCGACCCATACGGAACCGTTCAACCTGGTGCACCGTCTTGGCCCGAAAGAGGCGGCGGAAGCGGGACTGGTCAAACGTGTGTCGGTCAAAGGGATCGTCGCAGGCGAAAACGGTCAGGCGTATGTGCGAATCACCAAGGTGCGCAGCCAAAAGAGACGGCTGATGGCGGAGGCCATCATCGACCGTGCGTCCAGCAATGGGGCAGAGCGAGTCGACATCGTGTTGTCTCCAGGTACGGACCTGTTCGATGAATCAGGAGAGCTTGCGCAATACCGCGGCATGGTCGTCGAGAGCCTTGAACGGAAGCCAGATCGCGTGATCTTCGAAAACGGTCTGACCATCAAGGTTGATGAGGAAGTCGGCGTTGACAATCTTGCGATTTGGCGAGATCAAGTTCGCCACACGATCCGCCAACATCTAAATCGCCAGTCGCAAATCGACACGATGGGGCACGACGTCAAAGTGTTGTCGCTGTTTTTCGTCCAACATGTGGCGGATTACGTTGGCGAAGAGGCGGTACTTCCGGCGATGTTCGACGAGTTGTACCGTGAGGAATGGGCGCGTTCAGGCAAGCCTGTCGATGAGATGCCGAACCCTAAAGAACTGCGGGTCGCGTACTTCCCGTCCACCAAAACGGGCATCCTCAAGGACACGTCTGGCCGTGCGAGCGACGCTGAGTTTGAGGCTCGCGCCTATCAGGAAATCATTGCTAACAAAGAGTTGATCCTGGATCGGGACAATCCGCGTTCGTTCATCTTCTCACATTCGGCGCTGAAAGAAGGCTGGGACAACCCGAACGTGTTCCAGGTGGGTTTCCTGCGGCACTCGCGTTCCGATCTGGAACGTCGGCAGCAGATTGGCCGCGGGTTGCGGCTACCCGTCAATCAATCGGGAAATCGGGTCATGGACCCGTCGATCAATCGCTTAACCTTGATCGTCGATGAGTCGTTCACCGAGTTCCGGGACAAGCTGAACGAGGAGTACGCAACCGCAGACGGAGGTGGTGGCTCGTCGGGACCATCCGTGGAGAACGCCGACAATGAGATCATCATTCGTCGCCGGCCCGCTCTTTTCAAGAGCCCCGAGTTCGCCGAACTTTGGAACCGTATCCGCTATAAGGCTCGCTATCGGGTCACGGTCGACCCATCCACCTTGGCCCAGGTTGTCGGGGCGTCCAAGCATCTGAACGAGTTGAAGTTTATTCAGCGCCGCGCGAACGTCGTGCAATCGGCGGATTTGGTCTACGACGAGACGGGACGGGTTACGACGGCCGATTCGGCTGTCGCAGAATCGCGAGGGGAGCGCATCCTGATCGCAGGGCAGCGCCTTCCCGACGTGATCCAACTGATCGAGGATCAACTTCAATACGGCAAGTTTCCGCTGCAACTGACTCGACGAACCGTCGGCGACATCGTTCGTGCCATCCCTGACGAACACAAACGTCATGTGCTGGACGACCCCGACCGGTGGGCTCGGATCGTTGCCACCGCCATTCGGATCGAGGCCATCGAGCAGATGGTGAAGAACATCACGTACGAACCAATGGACGAGGCCACGTGGTGGGATGCCGAGGTGGTGTTTCTCGAAGTCGAGTCGAAAAATCCGCCGAAGCCACAGCCAGGGGACGCCGATCCGCAAAGTGGCGTTATCGAAGCCAAGGATGACGACGCGAATCTTTTCGATCACGTCGATTACGACAGTCATGTCGAACGCACGTTTGCAGAGCAGTTATCGAACGACCGGGAGCACATCAAACTCTTTACGAAGCTGCCGCGTCGGTTCAAGGTTAAAACGCCGGTCGGCGAATACTCGCCGGATTGGGCGATCGTGTATGAGGATGGTGGCGTCCAGCGACTCTATCTTGTACGTGAAACCAAGGGAACGCTGAAACTCAACGACCTTGAATGGGACGAGGAGAAACGTATTCAGTTCGCGGGCGAACACTTTGCTATTGCCCCGCGAGGCCCGGTTGATTACACGCACACAACCGACAAGAACGGGCTGATGCTCAAAGGTTCGTCTAGCAGTTGAGCGGTGTGTGTACCTCATCGGCCTCGCGACGTATCCCAAAATCGCTGACTCTGCTCAATGAGGCCGATGCCCAGCGGAAGGCACGCATACGCCGTGTTGGATCAGGCTGACGCAGAGCCTTCCGCGTCAGCCTCAACTTCAACCTCGGCCTCCTTGTTCGCATCGGTCTCTTCCTCTTCAAACACGCCTTCGAGGTATGCCGCGTAGCGCTCTTGCAGGTATTTCAGCGACGCGTCGCGATCGACCTGCACCTCAAGTTTGTCCTGGAAAAACTTCAACCTCGCCCGGTTTTCTTCGATCACCTGTCCCCACGTTTTTGCGTAGATCGACAGGTTACCTTTCGTATGAATCAGGCCGGCGTCGTCCTGCACGCGATGCTCGGTGTACGGCGCAAGCTCGTCGCTGATGACCCAAAAGACCCAGGTTGTGTCCACCTGCTTGAATCGTGGATCGTTCATCACCGAGAACGCATAGCTCTCGATCTGCGTGACCTCCGCCGCCGCTACAGGCACCTTGGGTGCTTTCAGTTCGACGACCAAGTGGGTCAACTTGACGACGTGCCTCTTCGTGGCTTTCGATAGCATCAAGTCCACGATGCCGCGCGTCTGCGAAATGTGCTTGACCGGCGCGTCGATGACGATGTCGGGATCGAGCATCTTCTTGTGAGCGATCAACACCTCGGTCAACGATCGGTCGTCCACCGACAGGCCGAACTCTTCACCGAACAGCCAGCAGTTCTGCGCGATGATCCGGTGCAACTGCGAACGCTCCTTCAACCGCTTTTTGGGTTCCGGATCAAACAGCACCGCTTCCAACCCGGTCAGGAACTTCAACCGGTCGGATACGATCTTCGCAGCGCCGATGATCGCCGGCAAGGTCGTGTCCCGGAGCAGTTGGGCCAGTTCTTCCCTCTGCTTTTTGGGCAGATTCAACACTTCATCCAAGATGACTTGCAAGTCCTCCGGGCTACGCTCGATCGCCTGGCGCAGCATCCGCAGTTGGAACTTTCGATTCTTCGGCTGGCTTGCGCTGAAATCCGGCAGATGGCGAGCGACATTGACCGCCACGATGTCGAACACCTGGCGCTCGACCTTTTCGACCGGAGTCACGGGCTCACCGCTGAACGGGTAAACCTCTTGATCCTTCCACTCTTCCACGACCGTACGTGCCTGCTCGGCTGCGCGCGCGCGGAAATGATCCTTGATGACTTGCTGCGCCTCGCTGATCGCCGCGAGGACGCCCGGCTGCATCTCGGCCAGATCAACGGTGCCTTCTTTCTGTGCCAAATCGAGGTAGGGCGACGCGATGTAGCCGGAAAACTGGAACTGCCCAAGGATGTGGAAGCGGCGATCGACCTGCAACAGCGGAAAGCGCTGCTCGTTGCAAAGGTACAGCGCACGGTTGCCGTTCGTCTTCCACTCGACCACCTCCAAGCGCGCTCGGTGGTGCTTATTGTCGATCACCAGATCAGCGAGGTTGAAGAACTTGCGGCCCGCGATCGCGGAACCAGGATCAATAGCCGTACCGTCGAGCACAATCCTCGCATCTTCGTAATCGGCCAGGTAGAGCGCAAAGACCTCGGTCAGTTCTTGACGCCCGTCTTCGGTCGTGAAGGTGCGAAAATCCTTAATGGGTTCGGCAATGGTCAGCGTCGTACCGGTGGTCGCAGCGCCCTTTACCTCTGTCTCGTCGCTGATGTTGACGTGACGGATGTCGATCGCCGACATGCGAATGGTGTACGTCCAGAGCTTGTCGTCGCGCCGGTAGACGACCTCCCATTCGGCGACCCGGCCGAGGGCGAATGCCTTGAACCGCCCGCGCCCCTCCTGCCCGTGCAGAAACCGGCCCAAGGCGGTCTGCGATTTGGATTTCTTCCACGAGCCGCCGAGCGAAGTAAAGCAGCCTTCCGCGTCTGACCATGGAAGGCCCACGCCGTCGTCTTTCACGACGATCGTGTCGAGCGCGTCGAGGTCGTTGTATTCGAACGATACCTCTACGTTTTTCGCGTCGGCGTCGAAAGAGTTCCAGATAAGTTCGGAGAGGGCTGGAACGGGCTTCGCCCGTGTGATCTTCTCGAGAAAATCCGACTGGACCTCGACCGCGTACTGTTTCGCCGCCATGCCCATTCTCCCGTTCCGTATTGTCGTCGCACCGTTTTGGATCGCAGCATTCTACCGCCGGTCCGGCTCGAAGCCATTTCTATCAGCGTTGCCCGGCAATCGCCATTGCCTTGGCTGGGCGACCTACCCATCGCATGAAGAGTGGAACGGATGCCGACGATGCTCACGCCATCGCGGCTCCGATGTGTTGCTTCATGCCTTCTAGAAGCGTCGCGGCGGAAACGGTGGACCCGTCGTCGCGGCATGACAGCACGTACGTGGACTCCTTCGCGATGGTAACGGCGACTGCGTTCTTCACTAGGCGGTAAAACGTCGCCGTGTCCGCCGGTTCGATCGACGCCTCGGCGTGGAAATAGTCGAGGTCGATGTCGAGGACGTAAGGCTCCGCCTCAACCTCTGGAGCGCCATCGAGCTGCGCTTTAGTGTTGAGGTCGAGCAGTGCGCGATCAAGGTAAACCGATTCGAGCATTTGGGCCGAGTGCTTCGCCTGGCAATCGCTGTGGTCCAACTTCTGGCATTCCACGCTGCAAGCCGCTGCGGTGGCGTAGATCTTAAGGTGGTCCACCCTGCTCGACGTGTGGTTGATCACGAAGGCGCGCGACACGATCCCAGCCTCGATGGCGGTCGTGATGTGCTCGTCGTTCCTCAGCATGAAAATGGCGTTCAGAACGGATTTCTCGTTCTTGTAGTCGAGATTGTCAAGCAAGCTTGGCAACAAGGCGTCCATCAAAGCTTTGCCCGTGGCGCCCAGACCTTCTCCCGCCTCGCGGAAACGGTAGCCCAGGAAAGGCGGGCGCGTGTCGGTGTGGTGGTCGAGCGTCAGGAGCGCTGGTGCCGCCGGCAGGCCACGGCGAACCTCCGCCCATGATTCCAGGACGGCTTGGTGCGACTCGACGACGTAGACATCCTTCCCGCCGATGTTCATTTTGTCGTGAAACATGGTCTTAATGATGGTGGTGCGCGGGAGCGTCAGCATACAACGACGTACGGCCGCTCGGGCTCAACGCGGCTCCGAGTTCCTTGCCACGTCGGCCATTGACGACTTTGCTACTTTGTAGCAAAATGCTATCAAATATCTTCTTTGCTATACAGTGCCTTTCTCGTGCGATAGGCAATGTATACGCATCTGCCAACGTAGGGGGGCATGTGGCTCAAATCAACATACGCGTTCCTGATGAGGGAAAGGCGATAGCGGAAAATGTCGCCGCCAAATCAGGTTTAAGTCTGACGGAATATTTGCGTGCCGTGATCGACTTCATAAGTGAACACGGAGCGCTGCCAGTGGTCATTCAAACTAAGACGGAAGCCATCGATCCGAACGAAATATTTCAAGAAGCAGTGCTGCGGTTTCGCAATGCCTACGGCGGCGTTGTCAATCTGTGCGATATCGTGTTACATCCAGGCGAAATGACACCTCTCGATAAACTGAGGGTGGCGATCGATGACGTCCAGTCCGCAGAGTCCTTTTATTCGTCCCAAGAGCACGCAATCGAACAGGCGCCCTGTCAGTTGGAAAGGATTGCCATTTCGCAAGGCGAGTTCACGATGTTCGCTCGTTGCCGCGAACACTTTCCTCGAGTGGCCGCATTGCTCCGTAACGCCATTCGCATGGTAAATATGAACAATCGGCCCGTCAGCGAGGAGGACCTGGGCGAAATGCGGCAATGTACTGAGGAGGCAGCAAGACACATTAATATCCTCCAAGGCATGATCTCTACGACCACATCCGCGGAAAGCAGCGTGCATTTTTTCCTTCGAGACGTCAGAGAGGCATTGGAGTGCGCGCGCGCTGCTACAAAACCTGGTGAAGCATTCATACTATGCACCGCCTGGCAAAATCGTATGGCGATGAGCATGCGACAGGCGGAAAGGGGGTATCGGCGTTTGGGCGTCGTGCCATGCTTGAAAGAGCTTGATGCGGTTATGAAGGCACTTCGAGCCGCCGGGCACGCGGTCGAAACTTATTTGGAGCGTCCCACCGATTCAATGCGAGGATGCGACGTCCCAATAACGCAAGTTCTTGAGGACGCGCTGCTAGACGCCGAGCAGAAAGCACGAAAATGATGGTAGAGAAACGGGGCCTAACCGCCCCGTCGTCATTTACAGGCTGATGCCTCCGCCCCGTTGCGGCACCTTGGCCCGGGTCCATTGTTGCGCCTTTCTTTTCCCCTCGGCCTGCTGCTTCGCCTCGATCGCCTGCTGCTTGGCCGCCTCCCGCTGCTCGATCATGCCCTGGACCGCGTCCCGACCGGCCGCTGCGCGCTCGGCGGTCTGCGCCTTGTCTTGTACCGCCTTCGCGTCCTGCCGTGCGGCGGTTTCGACGTGGGTGATCAAGCGTTCGGCGGCCTTGGGCGTGGTGAACACCTCGGCCTGGCCGGCCGGCTTCAACGCATCGACCACACGGGCCGGTGCGTCCCGCTCGCCCACGAGCGCGAACACATGCGGGCGCGGGCGCTCAGCCGCGTCTTTCTGCGTCGTCGCGTAAGCATGGCGGAACCGTTTTAGGTTGTCCTCGTCGAGCGTCACGTTCTGTCGGTCGTGCTCGTTGGGGCTTTCGACGGTGGCGGTCGCGCGCAGCACACCGTCCCCGCCGCGGGCCACGGCGTTCAGGTGCAGCGTGGCCGCCATCGGTTCCTCGAGCCGGACGGGCAAGGCGAGCGAGAGGTTTTTGTGGTTGCGCAGCACCATCCGATCGCCCGCGGCCACGGGCATCTCGATGCTGGTCGTGCCGGCCCGCACGCGCACCGCGTGATCGTCGCCGGTGATCTGGCCGGCTTCGCGCTTGGCGTCGCGGATCGCGTCCGTGAGCCGGGCCACGTCGTGCGGCGTGCCGCCCACGGCGCGGCGGTCCTGCTCGGGCGTGTCGCTGGCGACGAACGCGTGCGCCAGCGCCTTCACGGCGTCGTCGGGTTTCTCGTTGATCTGCATCGTGCTGCTCCGGTTGATCGAACGTACGGCGTCGTCCGCGCGCTCGGTGAGTTGATCGCGCTGGCCCAGGTGGTCGGCGTGGGCGCGGGCGGTGGCCCGGAACGACTGGGCGGTGCCGTGAACGTGCAACGTGCCGGCCTTGGCGTTCAGGTCGCGCAACGCTTGCGGGTCGATCAGGTCGCGCGCCGGCTGGCTCGGGTCCGGTTCGGTCTCCGGCTCCGCGCTGCTCGCCATGACCTGCACGAACGGCGTCGGGCCGTCCTGCGCTTTCGCATCGCGCGCGGCTTTCCAAACCGGTACCGCGTGCGCGTGCTCGATCTGGTCGCCGTTGGTGAGCGTGAAGTCTTGCCCGTTCCAGTGGGCCGTGGCCTTGGGGTTGGCCGGGTCGGTGCCGTCCACCGCCGTGATGGTGAGCCGTGCGCTCGGGTCGGTGATGCCGTGGTACAGCGCCGCGCCCCGGCTGCCGAACGTCACCACGTCGCCGGCCGCTAGGTTGAGGTCGGCGGTGGTTGTCGGTGCCTCGGCCGCGTCGCGCTGCCGTTGCACCTCGACGCTGTACGTCTCGCGCTGCGCCTGCTCATGGGTCGCGAAATCGTGCGGGACGGCTTCCCAACCGTTGCGCATGACGGTCTTTGCCTCGCCGGTCTTGCGGTCGGTGATCGCGACCGGCTGCTCGCCGGTGCGCCGCAGTTCGATGGTGTCGCCCGGCGTCACGCCCGCGCGCTCGAGCCCGGGCACAACGTCCACGCCGAACACCTGATGCTCGTGGCCGTCTCGGGTGCGGACGATGGCGTAAGGCGAACGGCTCGTCGGGTCGTTCGGATCGACCAGGCCGGTGCCGGTTTCCAAAAGCACGCCGCGGTAGTACCGATCGCCGTCCTCGTTCTTCGCCACGCGCGCATCGGGCTCGGGCCGGAACGACGGCGGGTTGAAGTCGCCGCCGCGTGCGACCTTGAGCGTCACGTCGTCGCCGGTGATCGAACCGTCCGCGCGCAGTACGGTGCGGATGGCCTCGTTGAGCGCGGGCACGTCGCGAGGATTTACCGCGGCGGTGACGGTCGGCTGCTCCGGGTGTTCGCGCACGCGTGCGGCGTGCTCGCTTGCCATCGCGGCCACCACGTCGGCCCGGCGGTCGTGCGCCGTTGCGTCGGCGGTGAGGCCCATGCCGGTGAGTTGTTCGCGGGCGGTTGCAGCGAGTGCCTGGCGCTTCACGGCGGCCTCGGCCTCGATCTTGGCGTAACGCACCTTCTCGTGGTCGTCGCGCAGGTGCTCGGGCAAGTCGTCGGTCGCGTTGCCCTTCACGGTCAACGTCTCAAGGGCTTTCGGAAAGCCCTCGAAGTCCTCGGTGGTCCCGTAGAACCTCACCATGTCCTTCTCGCGTGTGAACTGGACCAGGATCGAGTCGTTCGTGTCGGTCGGGCTGGCCATCACGAACACCTGCTCCTCGCCTTGGCCTTGTCCGCCATGATTGGTGATCGCCCACGCGTGGTCGAACGCGTTCAAGTCGGCGGTGCTCCACGAGATGCGCCGGCCGTTCTGCTGCCGGCCCTTCGCGTCCTTCACCACGTCGTCCAGAATCGTTGCGTGGATCGTGTGGTGGCCGTTGCCTTGGTCCACGATGCGCTCGATGATCGCGTTCGTGCCGTTGCTCACGCCCAGCGGGGCCAGCCGGGCCGTGCGCTGCACGTCGGGCAAACGGGCTTGCAGATCGGCGAGCGTCAACGTCACCCCGGTCTTGAAATCGGTGACGGTCTCGCCGCGCTTCGCCTTGTTGATGTTGGCGTTCAGGATGCGCAGCGACTTCTTGGCCGCGGCCAGGTCATCGTGGTTGTCGATGAACTGGATACGCTCGCCCACCGCGAAGTTCTTCTGTACCGCGATGCCGGTCTTGCTGGCCTTCGGAACGACGGACAGGGTTACGTCGTTGCCGGTGAGCAGGTTTTGCTCACGCGCCACCTTGCGCATGGCCTCGTTGAGCCCGCGCACGTCCTCGTTGAGCGTTGCGATCACCATGTGGCTCTTGAGCCGCTTGCTCGGGTCGGCCTCCTTGCTCGCCGCCAGGCTCTCGCCCCAGTCCTTCGCGATCCGTTCCTGCACCACGAAGCGCGTCCGGCCGTACTCCCGGTCTTTCTCGGTCACGGATACGTCCACGATGTGATCGTGGGCCTTCATGCGCTTGAACGTTTCCAGGCCGTTGTCGGCGGCGTACAGCATTGCCACGGTCTGGCGGTGCTCCGCGGATTTCTGGCGCTGCACGTCGGTCATCTCGATCTTGCCCACGGCGTCGATCGAGACGCGGTACGACTCGCCCGCACTCGGCGATTGCAACTGGCGCGGGTCGCCGGTGGCGATGATCTTGCCGCCCGCGGCGGCGACGTGTTGTTCGAGACGTTGCCGGTCGATGGTGCCGACCATACCGGCCTCGTCAAGGATCACCAGGCTTTTAGCGTTCAGTTTGAGCGTACCTGCGTCGAGCCGGGCAAGGATCGACGCGAGCGCCCGGGCTTCCATGCCATCGACCTCGGACTCGAGTTTCTTGCTGGCTTTCCAGCCGCCGGAAACGCCGATCACCTCGTAACCCTGCGAGCGGTATGCGTCCACGAACGCTTGCGCGGTGAAGGTTTTCCCGGTGCCGGCGCGGCCGACCAGGTTTGCCACGCCACCGGTGTGCAGGGTGGCGTACTCGATGTTGCGCCGCTGCTCGTCGGTCAAGCGTGCGATGCCGGCCTTGCGTTGCGCGATGCCCAGCGCCTTCTCGGCGAGCGCCCGGTCGCCCGGCGTGAGAGCCTTCGCCAGGTTGTCCTCGGCCTCGGCGACCTTCGCCAGACCGGCCTTCAACTTCTCCGGCGACATGGTGGCTTGAAACTCGGCGGTCTTGCGCTGCTCATAGTCCGCGAGCGCCTGCCGCACGACCTCCGGCGAGAGGTTGTGGGCGGTGTTCGCACGCAGTTGCAGGTCGATGTCGCGCAGGCTGCGCTCCTTCTGGATCATCCACGTGCTCGTGTACATGATCTGGCCGCGATGGTTCGCCGGTTTCTGCACGAACCCGTTGCGCTGCATGAACCCGTCCACCATGCCGTCGAGTTTGTGCAGGTCGCCCGCGAACGCCGGGCCGGCCTCGGCCGCGATCAGCGCCATGATGTCGCGCCGGCTCACGTTCGCGTTGGTCTTGTGCAGTTTCTGCAGCAAGGTGTGGTCGTCGCGCATCACCAGGTCGTGCTGCAGCTGCTGCTTCAACTGGTCGTTGGTCGGCAGTAGGCCGTCCGCGCGCAGCGGGGCGAGCGATTGGCGCCACATGGCGTCGAGTTCGGCGAACGTCGGCTCGTCCTTGTCCTTGCGGGTGGCGAGCGCGGCCTGCTGGTTCGATACGTTGTGTTCGGCCGCGTATTTCAGCAGTTCGATGCGGCGGCTGGACTCCGCGTCCTCGGCCGCTTGCGTGATACCGTCGATCTTGTAGTAGACGTTTTCGGTCTCGCGCTTGTTGTGCAGGTGGACCTCGACCTCTTGGCGGATCGCAAAACCGCGTTGTTGCAGTTCGTGCGCGAGCGTGCCTTTGTACACCGCGTCCATCACGAACCGGTGCTGCGCCAGGTCGGCGGTGTTCAGCGTGCGCGTCTTGCCGTCCTCGGCGCGCGTGATGTTCAGCAACAACAGGTGCTCGTGCACCTGTGGGTCCAGATTTCGATTTGTGAAATGGGTGAACCCGGCGGCGAAGAGTTCGGTGCATTTCTGCCGATCCCGGCCCTGCGCGCCCGTGCGCACCTCCAGGTTTTCCTTCAAATACTCCAATCCTTTATCGACCGCGGCCCGGTGCGCGGCGAGCAGGTCGGCCCGCTCGGCGTCGTTGGCCTGCGCCCAAACGATCGAGAACGTTTTGTCCGGGCTGAACGTGAGGTCGTAGCCGATCACGTGGTCCGCACCGGCCTGCTGCACCAGCGACGTGCCGTCCGGCGCTCGGCCGGCGGCGAGTTTGTCGAGCGCCGAAAAATCGACCTTGCCGGCCAAGCCCAGCGACTCCGGGCCGCCGCCGACCCATCGCGTCGGGCTCTCCATCTCGCCGTCGGCGTTGCGGTAATACTCCGTGTTTTTCAGGTACTGCATGACGTTCTGGCCTTTCGGACCGACGCCGGCTTTGTTCAGGGGGGTGAAACCGATCATGGTGAACTCCGGTCGAGGGTGCGGTGCGTTGGTGCCAACGGTCTAGGCCAGTCTCTCGTACTCGCAGGCACTGTCAAGCAAGCGGGGCGTACCTATAGAGGTACGCCCGCGGCGCTCACTGGAAGAGCGGGGTGGTGCGCTTCGGCTTGATCGGCTTGCCGTCCGGCCCGGTGGTCGGCGTCGGCGTTTTCGCGGCGTGGATCATGTCGATCACCTTCACGGCGTCGAGCGCCAAGCCCAAGCCGGGCACGTCGATCGCTTCGCTGATGCGATCGACCGTGACCTCTTCGCCCATTTCCTCGATCATGCTGTCGAGGTCCGACTCATCGACCTCGGCCGGTTTGCCGTCCGGGCCGACCTTGGGTTCGCGGGCCTTGGGCTGGTGGTGCTTGTGCGGTTCGGTCGGCTCGTGCGGCTCGGCCATGTCGATCATGGCGACGACCTTCGCGGGCTGCTGCAGGGGCTCGCCGTTCATCGGGTCGGTCACGTCGTACTCCGGCTCCGATGTGTCGCCGCGCTGCTCCGCGTGAGCGTCCGCGGCCGGTGCCGGGGTTGTTTCCAGGTTTTCCGCGCTCGTGACCGCAACGCGCTGCTCAACGACCGGGGTCTTCGCCGGGCCGGCCTCGGCCGATGCACCACCGGCGGTCGCGTCCGTTTCCGCCGCCGGCTGCTTCGTCGCAAGCGGTGCGGTCCATGCTGCGGGCACGAAGCCGTCGCGGTTCGCGTACTTCTTCATCGCGCTGGTGTTGAGCGTCGGCCAATCCAAGCGGTAGACATGCGGCCCCACGCCGAGGATCAGCGCGCGGATGGCCGAACCGTTCGGCCACTTCTGCCAACGCTGGCGCACCGCCGCATCCTGCCGCCCGATCAGCGTCGGCGCGGTCAACTGGATCGGAGCCACCACGAGACGGGGCTCCACGTGCGCCGCGGTGCTCTTGGTCGGTGCGCCGCCCGGCGCGACCGACTCCGTCACGGTCGTGATGGTGATGTGGTTCTTGCCCAGCCCTTCAGACGTTTTGATCACGCCGTCCGTGCCGGCGCGCATCTTCGTGAAGATGCGCATGGACGGCATAGCGAGCAACGTCTTGGCCCCATTCTGGCCGTAGGTCTCCTCGAGTTGGTTCTCGTCCTGGAACAACAAGATGGGCACCGCACCGCGGTCGCGGGCGACCGCGCAGAGTTCCTTGAAGTCGGCGGCTGGAAGCGTCGGGAACTCGTCCACGACGAGAAAGAGGTGCCGGCCGTGCTCGTTGCTGTCGAGGTCGTGGACGATCGTACGGATCAGCGTGTCGAACAACACGGTGATCCAGGCGCGCAGGTTGGCGTCCTTGGTGCCGTGGACGAAAACCTGGCGAGGCCCGGTGTAATCGTCGCTCACCCATTCCTTGACGCTGAACTTGACCGCCTTCTTGTCGGGTCGGCCCCAAGCTCGGGCCAGCAAGAAGATCACCATCGTTGCGACGTTCAACGACGCCATGATGTTGTTCACGGTCACGTTGTCGTCGCCGCCCTGAAGGTTTTGCTTCGCGCTGGCGAACGCCATGTCGTACGCCTTGCGCGCCTCCGGGTCGTGTTTGTCCAGCAGCGCGAGCATGTCGGCCACCGGCAGGCTCAACACGCTCGCGTGCTCGAAAAAGCCCCAGTCGAGGCCGTGGTCGTTGAGCAGCGACTTGGTGCAGCCGATGAACAGTTGCTTGGCCGCGCGGTCGAAGAACGGGTTCTTCTCGTTCTCCTTGATCAGCGCGCCGGCCATCGCGGCGATGGCGACGTCGTCCGCCATGTCGGCGGCGATGTCCCACACCATCGACCGGCTGTCCTCGGGGCTGAGGATGGCCGGGCGGCGGTACAAGCGCGTGAACTCCTTCTTGATGTCGTAGATCAGCGCCTTGTGCCCGCCTTTAGGCGCCAGGTCCGCATACGGGCCTTCGCCGATGATCTGCGAGAGGAACGTGTTGAGTACCTGCGTCTTGCCCGCGCCCGGTGCTCCGCTCACGAGCATCCCGGCGGCGAATAGGTCTTTCGACACCATCGGCAGGTCCGGGTGGATCTTCATGAACATGGGCGTGCTGCGAACCCGTTGGTAGGCACACCACGCGGTGGGCCACCGACCGGCGAGTACGTGCGGCTTCGCGGCGGCCCAGGCGTTTTTGTGGTTGCGAGGTTCGGCCAGGCGTCGGGCAAGGTCCACGATCGCGGCCTTGCCGGTGATGAACCGCGCGCCCTTGGCGTGCTGCGCACGGGACTGCGGACGGAGCAGGTGCAGGTACGTGATGCGCCCCACGACCACGGCGGCGACGATCGGGGTCGCGAGCCGAAACCCGAGCGCCAACGGGTACGCTTGGAGCATGTCGAGCAGGGTGGCCGTCTGCGTGTCGAACCACGAGGGCCAGAGGTGCGGGTTCGACATGGCGTGCAACGCCGTGTTGATGGCGATGGGGATCAGGTGGAGCCAGGCCGCGAAGTACGCCCCGACCATCGCGTTCATTTCCGCGCGGTCCCACATCGTGTTGTGGTCGAACGCAACGCCCGCGTACCACACAAGCAAGGTGGTCGCGAAGTACGTCACGACGCACACGAACAACGACCACCAGACGGCCGGTCCTTGTCGGATGATGCCGCGTGTTGGGCTTAACCCGGCCGGTTCTTTGGAACCGATCGGCAGGAAATAAGGCTCCTCGTCTTCGAGGCTGGCGTCGTAGTGGTTGGTGCTCATGGTCGCGTACTCCGAGGGCGGAGCGTGATGCTCCTGTACCTCGAAGTCCGCATTACCTGCGGGCGACTCGGAGAACGGTGACGGTGCTGCACGGTCCTGCTGAAAAACGAAACGCCGGACGGTTCGTTGTCGCGGTGGTCTCGACTCGCGGCCCGGCGTCGTTTTTGGGTGGTGCGGATTTTGGCCGGTTACGCGGCCTGTTTGACCGCGGCCAGCGCCTCCTCGTCGATGCTGCCTCGGACGATGGTGCCGTCCGTATCAACGACCAGTTGGATCGTGGCGAACGCGTTCGCCAGCGTCTTAAGGTGATCGTCGAACCGCTTGCTCAAGCGGTCTTCCAGCGCTGCGATCTGTTCGTTCATCGCGCGGCGTTGTTCCTCGATCAGCGCGGCCATGTCCACGCCGTTCAGGTAGGCGGCTAGCGCGCGACGCGTCTCTTCGCCCAGGCTCGTGCCGTTCGTTTCGGCCAGGTCTTTGAGGCGTTGGTGGTCCGAGTGCTTCATTCGGACGGTGGTGGTCGGCATCGCCATGATGGTCTCCGGGCGGTTATGGTGTACGTGTACGATTAACTCCAGCCCGAGGCGCTGGCAAGGGCCTGCGAGGGAGATTTCGCGGGCACCTCGATGCGCCGGTTGCGCGCATACGGTCAACGTCTTGCCGGGCCTGGTTTCGGGGCGTTCTCGTGTATTCGCGGGGGCGAATACGTTAAGAGCCCTGCGCAGCAAGGCGAAAGGGCCGCGAAGCGGCCAGGGGAGAACGCACCGAAGGTGCAATGTGTGTGTTGTGCCCGTACCCCGAGAGAAACGAGGGGAAACGCGCAACCGACCACCGCCGTATGCTTCTTGTACCACCACCCCGATGTTGCTTGTACGCCTTTCACGGTGTTGCTGGTGCGTCTGCCCTCGATGCCCCGTTGTATATCTTGTACGCTTCCTCCTGTATTTCTTGTACGTCCTAACCATTTCGTGGTGCAAGGTGCTGTGGTTGAGGGTTGCTGAGTTTCTTGTACGACCGTCCCGTCTGCCCCGTGTCCTGCCCGCCTTGCCCGCTTGCCTGTTTCTTGTACGGCCTCCTGCTGAACCTTTTTCTTGTACGCCTTCCCGACCTGCCTCGTTTCTTGTACAGCCACGCCCGAAGCGGTCGGGCGATGGGTGTGAAAACGGGCGGATCGGGCGGGGCGAGGCGTGAACCGTCGCAAGCAACAACTGCGCGCGCCGGGCCTGTTTTTCGTGCCGTGGCCCGTCGAGTGCGCGACCAAGAAAAACGTTGATGAGGTCTATGCAAAGCGCCACCAAGCCCGCTTGGCCCGCGCACCGTTCAGGCCGGTGAGCGCATGCCGTACAAAAAAGATGAGGCACGGTGTTGACGACCGCGTGCGAAGCCGTATCTTGTACTCATCGCATCCCCGCGATTCGACGCGCTCAACGTTCGCCCCGGTTCATCGCTGGGGCGTTTTTCGTTTACGACCTGGGAGACCTGCAGCTATGACCGCCGACCTGAACGATCTGCAAGCACGTGAAGCCCGACGGCTGGAACGTACGCGGCAACGCATCCGTGCGAGCCGCGCGAAGTGGTCGATCGTGCGCAGCAACCTGGGCGCGTCGATCTTGACCGCCATGCTCGCGGGCGCCAAGCAAGCGTTGCAGGCCAACGTGGCGTACTGTCGCGACGCCAGGGACAACGCGAAACTGTCGAAGTCGGAGCGTGCGCAGGTCGAGGCGGTAGCGGGCGCGCACATGAACGACCTGCTGGGCGCCGCGCTCGATGCGTTCGTCGATATGAAGCCGGAACGCCAGCGCGAGTATCTGTATACGTACATCACCGCCGAAGCCGATGCGTTCAAACAGGCCCAGCCTCAAGCGGCCGGGTTGGCGGACGAAGCGCCCGCCGGTTACGACAACCCGCCGCACGACATACCGCAGGCGGCCTCGGACGAGCACGCGGTGTCGCGCCTGGACGATCTCGCTCTGCACTTCAGCAGCGCTCCTGCGTCGACGGGAGGTGTGTGATGACAACGCCGGCCAGTACCGTCCGCTCGCGCGCCTCGCGCGCGCGCCGGCAGGCGACGCGGCACGCGGTTGGTACCTCGATCGTCCGCCGGGTCTACGCGGACGTGAAGGCGCTGGTGCCCGCGCACGCCGAATGGATCGCGCAAAGCACCGGCCTCACCGGCCCGGAGCAAGCGACCGCAACCGCCCGCGTGAGCGATCACCTCGGCGCGGCGCTGCTGGCGTGGCTGGCCTTGCCCGACCGTGAACGCCTGGTGTTCCTAAAGAGGTACATGCGGCTGGCGCGCGCCCCTGCTTGATCAACCGGCCGTAACGTCGATCTATGTTCTCCCGGTGCCCGCCTTTGAGCGGTTTTTCCGGTACCGGCGCAGCCCTTGGCGCTTTCACCCGAAACCTCGGAGAACATCATGGCCATTCCCCTCACTTTCAAGAAGCCCGTCAAGCCGGCGGCCACTGCTCCGGTCGCTGAACCGCTGGAGAAACCCGACAATCGCGACGCGCGCGTGGCGAAGGTTCGTGCGTTCCGAGCGGAGATTCAGGCGTTCAAGGCCGAGCACAGCGCTGCGTTGTCGAACTTAATCGCGACGCTGGACCAGGGCGTTGTACAGCCGGGGCCGGACGCCGTGGTGGCCGAACGGGCGGACCTCGAGGCTCGCCAAGCCGAGTGGATGCTGCCCGACCGGCCAGACGTTGCCCATCTGGCGTCGTCGCTCGACCAGCATCTGCAGACCGTCGTTCTGGCGAGCGGTGCCGCGATCACCGACGCAGAACGGAACGCGCTCGCAATGCTCGCTTACCGGATCAACCTCGTGTTCAGCGTGGGCGGCGGTAGCGGATCGGCCGGTGCGTGAGCGCCGGTGGGTTTCGCGTAGCGCGCTTTAAAAAACATGGGGCCGCTACGCGTCCCTTTGTTCATTCCGCTACTGCCTCTGTCGCCGGGCGCGTGGTCATGCCCGGCGCCGCCAACTATTTTTCCGTACGTCCCGTCCAGCGCTTGCTTTAGTTGGAGCTGGAGTTAGCCTGGGTCGAGGGCGTTGGTGCCAACGCTCAACCTTCCCCGGAGTTCCTATGCCCAGCGACAACCCAAACACGCAGCGATGGCACGCCTGGTTGAATCGCCACGCGGCGGACCGCACCCGCATCGGGCCGATGATGATGTTGCGCAGCATCGTCGCGAACGTCGATCGCGAGCGCGAGGCCATCGGCGTCACACGCACAGCTTACGTCGCCTCGGCCTTGCTCGCGATGGAAAGCCTCACGCCTCGCGAGCGCCAGCGGTTTCTCCGACGTTACGCCGAACTGGCCGGAGCATGACATGGCCCTGCGCGTCCGGTTCAGCGTCAAGCGTTTCGAGATTCGCAAGAACGAAGCCAAGCGCGTGCGGGCCGAAGCCCGCGCCGCGCTGCGCCGGAACGCGCTCGCGTTTCGTTGCAGCGTGTCCGCCTCCGCGGCAAGCCTGGTCGTGACTATTGGCGGCGTGGCAACGCTCGCCGTCGCGGACCAATCTTCCACCGCGCTGTTGACCTTTGCGATCGTCGAGTCCTGCCTTGCCGTCGTGTCGATCGGAGCCGCGGTGTACTTGAACCACCATGGGCGCGAGAAAGCCGACGACCTTCGATCCGCGGAGCGTCGGCTGGCCCGAGCCCGCGCACGGCTCGCGGAAATGTCCGCGTTGAGCGTCTACGAAACCGCTGATTAACCGCCCTCGTCCGGGAGATTCCGCCATGTTCCAAGACCGTGTTCCTGCTCCGCCGTTCCTGCCCATCGCCGTGGCGCTCATCCTGCTCGGCGCGTTCGCCGGTCTCGCGATCGCTTCAAACTGGGTGACCGACCCGGCCGGCCTAGTCGCCGTCATGACGGGGCTCTTCCTGCCGATGCTGTTCCTGCTGGTGCTGTCGTGCTGGCCACTTCTGCGCAAGCCCAAGCCCGCGCAAACCCAAACCGTAACCGAAGGGAGCGCGTCATGATCCGCAACCTACTTAACCTGGCCCGTGATCGCGGCGTGGACCTGCGCGGCGTCGCCGTCATTGTGCTGCTGTCGAACGCCGTGGCCCTACTCGCCGCCGATGTGGTGGTGCTCGCCTGGCGCGGAGCGTTGCCCGGCCTGTACGTACTGGGGGCGTTCCCGCTCGTGCTGGGCGCCATGATGCTGCTGTCGAGCGACCTGCACCTCACCGGCGAGGAACGGCTCGACCGTCACCTCGGGCTGTCGTTTCGCGGCGCTCGCCGTCGCGAAGCGCAAGCGGCTTACGCCGACCTTTGTGGTCATGTCGCCCGCGTACAACTTCGCGAGCCTGGTGCGTCAACTGCTGGACCGGACCGCTGAAGCGGAACTCGCCCTGCACGACGCGGAGCGCGAAGCGGCGTCGCACCACGTCGTCCTGCTGCACGTACCGGCCGGTCGCTTTTCCGATTTCGACGCGCTGGCGGCCGACCACGGCCTCGGCCGTGAGGCCGGTTTGAAACGCTTGATCGAGCGCGCGTTGCGCAACCCGGCGTTGTTCGACGAGCCGGCGGAGCCGTCGATCGACGATCTGGACATGGGCGAAGAGCCCGCACCGCCGGTTGAGCCGCCGCCTGTCGATCAGCGGGACGGTTAAGCGCCAGCCTTCGTGAGCGCGGCCACGGCGTCGGACGGTTCGGCACCGCAGGCCCGGCACCAGTCAAGATAAAAAAGCAGGTCGATATAGCGCTCGCCGCGTTCCAGTTTTGAGATGTACGTTTGATCGACCTGGAGACGTTCGGCGAGTTGAACCTGGGTCAAGCCGGCCCCTTTGCGCACTCGGCGCAAATGATGTCGGACGACGACGTAACGAGGATGGTGAATCGAGGGAAGCATGGCGACATGCTCCCTGCAACTTTAGAATAGGCCAGACTGGCCTATTTTGGTAACATCCGGCCACGAACAATGGTCGCTTTGGCCGAAAACGCAGCATTCAACGGGGGCTTTATGGACTGCACTTTCAAGACGCTGGTCGCAACTGCGACCGCTTCCCTGATCCTAGCCGCCTGCAGTGGTGGTGGTTCGTCCGGTTCGAGCACCGGCACGTCGTCCAGCACGCCGACGGCGAGCAACGGCGCGACGTTGCTGGCGCAATACGTCGTCCCGGCCAGCATCGCAGGGAGCGTGGTCACGAACTATTCCGGCCCGGCGTTCAACGTGGGCAACAGCGGGATGCAATCGAACTGCTCGAACGCTTCGGTCACGTCCACGACCGTTGTTGATGCGCCCGACGTGGTGGTCTTCTCGGCGAACGGGGCCAGCGTCAAAGCCCAAGAGGTAGCGGCCGATCTGTTCGAGCAGGCGGTGCCGCAAATCCGTGCGGCGCTCGGCCTGTCTGCGTCGGGCGTGGCGTTCGACGGAACGAACAAGGTGCAACTGTGCGTTGATCAGAACCTCGGCCAAGGGACCAGCGAAGTCGGCAGCAGCATCACCGGCCAGACCGCTCAAGGGCCAGCCGGCGTGGTCATGCAACTGATGGCACCTTCGTCGCCGAACTTTGACGCTCGCTATCCCGGTGCTACGTCGTACACAGACGGGACCGTGGGCCTGCGCTACATCGACCTGTTCCGGCACGAGGGCACGCACGCCGCGCTCTACTCGCTCGCCGAACCGTTCGGCGGGATGGACTCTTGGTTTCAGGAGGGCATGGCGACGACCGTGAGCCAGTTGCCGATGGGCAGCAAGGCCAGCATCCTCGCCGCGGCGCAAGCGTCCGACCTGCTCACCGCGAACGGTTCGGGCAACGACATGGGTACGTCATATCCCGTTTACGAAGCGACGATCGACTACCTCACGTCGTCGTCGCCGGGCGGCCTCGGTTACGGGCTCACGAACATGCCAGCGTTCGTCGCAGCCTACAAGGCGAAGGCGATGGCCGCTTGCGCTCAGCCGATCCCTAACGGGTTGATCCCCACCGCCGGCCAGGCGTACGGGATGCCCGCGGGCGAGTACAACGTGTGCGCCCCGTCCGTGCCGGGGATGATCGACACGAGGCTCGTCGCGGCGTTCGATCAGGCGTTCGACGCCACGTTCACGAGCAACGGCTCACCGCTGCTGCTCCATACCGCGGACGGGGCCAACAGTCTCGAAGCCACGTTGTCGCAACGGCTTTCGGCCTTCTTGCCCTAACCTGGTGACTACTTTTTTCAACGGCTCCTTCGGGGGCCGTTACTGCTTCTAAACAACGACACGTGGGGAAACGAAATGAGAGGACAGTTGAAGCGGCTGGGTCGTGCCCAATCGGCCGGGCAGTACACAAAGTTCGATGAGATCGAACTGGGCGAGCATGCCCTGAACAACCTGTACGTACCGCCGAAGTTGGAGCACTACCTGCGCGAAAACCAGTACAGGGAAATCGAGTTGGGCATCTGGACGCTGGTGTGGTTCAAGATTTTGATCGCCTTGGGGACCACCGACGGCAAGGTACGTCGATGGGGCACGTTCCTGCTATCGATGCACACCCTGGCGGTCGTCGTGCTCACGCCGATCGCGTTCATGGCGGCGAACGCTGCCGGCTCATTCGTGTGGCTCGGCGTCGCGTTCATGCTGCTGTACGACGTTCAGGTACTGAACGGGTGGCGTGTCGTGTTCACGGTCGGCCCGATCGACTCCGCCTCGTCGCCCGCTCGTGGCGCGTGACCCAGCGCACCTTGCACCTCTCTGTCGCAACCACAAACCGACCAACAACGTAAGGGGCTCATGTTGAAGACGAAGTACGCATTGATCGTTGCGGCCGTCGCCGTTCTTGCCGCGTGCGGCAAGCAAGAAAGCCAACAACAGGCGAGCACGCCCGCGCCGGCATCAGCGCCCGCCGCTGCGCCGGCACCGGCCCCTGCTCCGGCCGCACCGGCGGTCGCGGCCACGCCCGCGCCGGACAACACGCCGCTCGCCAACTACGAACCCGTAGATGGCACGAACGGTACATGGTTGACGTATGTGTCCGTGACGCATGCGGGCCAGCAGCCCGCCCAGGACGAACTGCTCAACCTGTTCTCGGCGAAGTATTACAACGAGCAAGACACGTTCAAGAAGCACGACCTGATTGCAACGGAATGGCCGCCGATCGAGGCGAACCTGAAGCACTACACCGCGCAGAACTACTACGCCGTGCCGTTCGGTGGTTCGACCAACCTGAACGCGCCGGAAGCGATTCAAATCACCATCGGAGCCCAGCCTTACGATTTCGGCTCGAAGAGTTTTCCGATCGGTTCATTTGCCGATGCGGTCTTCCCGAACTCGCAAAACGTACGCCTCGTCGTGAGCGAGGACACCAGCCGGTTTACGCAAATCAAGGTCCAGGACGAAGCATTGGCTCGGCAGATTGAGCAGTGGCGCACGTCCGGCATGCTCTCGCTGCGCGGTTTGCTGTACCTGCGGGTCGATAACGTCCAGAACGGCAACCAGGTTCATGCGACGCTGCAACACGTGCACATCGACGTGTACGACAAGCCGTCTTACCTTAATGGTGGCGGGAAACGGGTCACGTCGTTCGACCTTTAACCGCCGCATCGACGACTCCAGGCTTGTCCACGGCCCTCGCGTGTGTACAACCGGGCCAGCGGCCTCGCCGCACGCAAGAGCCCGGTTGTGCACACGTGGCGCGCAGCGCGAGGCGGTGGGCAAACCGTTGACCACCACAACGAAAAAGGCCCTGTTTAAGGGCCTTTTCGCATGGTGCGCTGGCGTTCAGTCTCGGGTCTCGGGCCGCTTCACCTTTCTAGCTTCGCGCTCCACGGCCATGGCCTGCACGTCGCTGCGATTCACGCGCCGGTTGCCCTGCTCGTCGAACACAACGGGCAACCGGCCGCGCTGAACGAGACGCGTGATGCCCGACCGGTCGGCGTACCCGAGCAAGCGCCACGCATCGGACAGCGACAGCAGCGGGCCGGGCCGCACGGCCTTGTTGCGCGCACGTTCGAGCGACCGTCGCGGGCGTGGCCGACCGGTCGGCGTCGGCATGTCCCGCCACGCTTCAAGGTCCGCCCGGTCGAACGCCCGTACACCGTCGATCAGCACAAACACCAGGTCGCCCAGTTGCGCGGCGCGGTTCACGGTGGGCACGCTGCGCCCGATCAACGCCGCGGCCTGGTCGGCGGTCAAGCGCCCGGCGGCGGCGATCGCCGCACGAGGCCGCTGCGACGGCGGCACGAACGTGTCGAGCGAGGCCCGGTTGACCAGCCGGCCGCCGCGGCTCTTGTTGTACCCCGTGGCGAGACCGTGCGGGGCTTTATACCAGATGCTGTCGGGCTCGCCGGGCGCGGGACGGTCGAACTCGCCGTCGCGCCACCACTTTGAGACCGTGACGAGCGCGACGCCAAGGCGGTCGGCGACCTGCTGCAGGGTGAGGTAATCGTCGATGCGAACGCGCGGCGTGTTGGTCATGGTTCGGGCTCCCAGGCAAGCGGGCCTGCTGGCCCTTGTACTGGGAAGCCGGCCCGCGAGGACCGGCACGTGGAGCACGGACGGATCGCTTACGCGAAGCGGTAGCCGCCGACCTTCTCTTTCTTGCCTTCGGCTTGATGCCGAATGACGTTCGGCGCGATGCCATCGGCGAGGTCGAGCGCGGCCGCGATCGCGGCGGTTTCATTCGCACCGGCCGCAAGCGGGTCGTAGCCGATCGCGGCGAACTGGTCGAACTGCCCTTCGGTGATTTCAGCAACGGTGAACGGGCGCTTGCGGCCCGGGCCGTACGTCACCATCACGAACATCAGATTTTTCGGGTCGTGCGGTGCGTCCTCGACGTAGCGCTGGCTGTAGCCGCTCACGTCGATCTGAACCGCTTTTGCGCTCCAGCCGCCGAGCGACGCGGAAACGCCGGGGAACGTAGCGACGGCCGAAGCCTTGTCGTAGACGGCTTGCAGGTCGGTGGTGTTGATGGTGCTCTTTGCCATGATGGGCTCCTTCGGTGGTCAACGGGTGGTCAACGCCGGGATGGCGCTGGTACCGCCAAACCCGCATTGCTGCGGGCACTTGGTGGAGCGTTGGCGAGACGGGCTCTTACTTCACGTCGATCCATTCGCCGGTGTCGGCGTCGCGGCGCTGCTCGACGGTGACGACGTAGCCGTTCGCGTCGAGGTCGTCCTGCGTGAACATCGTTTCGCCGATGCGACCTTCGGCGTCGCGGATCGCTTCGATGTCGGTGAGGCCGTAGCCGTACACCTTGCCGTTGTGGCCGGTGAAGCGGTGTTCGGTGCGGGTTGCGATGGTGGCTTGCATGGCGTGTCTCCGGTGGTTTTGGCATTGCGATGTGCATTGCCTACACCTTCAGTGTCTCGTACCACCGGAGAAAATCAATACTTTTGAGCACGAAAATAGCCTGAAACGCTTTAAATGTTTTTCGTCAATATCTCCGAATGTTACGGAGCCCGGACCACTGCCATGAATCGCCGATCCGTGGCCCGTGATGATGGACGCCAGAGGGCCAGTTAGCGCGGAACGCGCCCATTTTGAGGTGTTTTCGCGTGCGCTGATGCAAAAGAAACGGAGCGCTTGCGCGCCCCGTTGATCCGAACTTCGGTCGTGTGCATCAAGCCCGGTTTGCGGAGGCGTACACCTCGTCGGTGAAGGTGCTCCACACGTCGTGGGCGGCGTCGTAAATCGCTTCGCAAAGGCGATTCCAGAACACGGTCGCGGGGGTGTTTTCACGCTCCATCTCGGCCTCACCGAAAAGGGTCGACACGGCCTTGCGGAGTTCGTCCTGGTCGTCTTGTTTTCCCTGGCCGCCGGTGTAGAAACCAAGGGTGTCGCGATCATCTTCCGACGCACCCTCAAGCACCAGATTGAACTCGGTGCCCTTGATCGTTACGTACGCGTTGATCAGAAGCGTGAGGTCTTGCGTGTCGTCGGCGAGGTCTTCGTTGAACGCGTCGCCGCGTTCGACTTCGATGCTGCCGATGATGATGTTGAGGTCTGCATCGGTGGGTTGAACGAAGGTGATCATGAGGTGTCTCCGGGTTTCAAGCGGCGTTGCGATGTGCATTGCCTACACGTTCAGTGTCTCGTACCACCTGAGAAAATCAATACTTTTGAGCACGAAAATAGCGCCGAACGACTTAAATGTTTTTCGTCACCAACACCGATTGTTACAGGGCCGGTTACGCGCTCGTAACGAGCCCGGCCGTGGCCCGTGGTGACGGTGCGATAGCGAGTGCCAGGCGCGGATACGCGCCCGGGTTGAGGTGTTTATGTTCGCGCTGATGACGGTTGCGCGCGCACCCATGCAAGACAAAACGGAGCGCTTGCGCGCCCCGTCGATCCGCCTTCGGCCTCCACCGCGTGCATCAGGCCCGGCCCGGGCTGCGGAACGTGTCGAGCATCGCCCGCGTTTCGTCGGCGACCTCGGCGAGCGCAACCGACTCGCGCCCGTCGCGCAGCAGGCGCATGGCATCCTGGTCCGCTTGCAACCATGCGTTGCGGCCTTTCATGAACGCCTCGTACAAAATCGGGCGTTTCAGGATTTGCGGCCACGGTGTCGGACCTTCGGTCTCGTCGTCGCGGTCGTAGTACCGGTTCTTGATGAACGGGTTCGCGCCCCATCGCCCGAGCAGTTCCAGCGTCTCCGGCCACTCGCACGCGTCGCCATCGCCACGCTCTTCTTCATCGGCGAAGTGCTCAACCTGCGTCATGACAGCTTGCAAGATCGACCTGCCGAACGGCTGCGCGTTCGGATCAGCGCCGAGTGTGAGCAACCATGAAATGTGCTCCAGCCGGCCGCGCAACACCGCTTTGCGCAACGGCTGGCCGCTGTCGTCGTGGCCGTTCGGGTTCGCGCCTTCGGTGATCAGCCGATGAAACGCGCCGTCCCAATGCTTGTTGATGGCGCTGCAAAGTTCGCGTTCGAGCCGCCGGCCTTCGGCGTCGCTGTGACGCTGCAAGGACCGCTTAAACACCGGCTCCGGTCGCTTGACCGGCTTCAGGTCGGCCCATCGCTGCATCCACGCGCGCACCGCGGGCGCGACGGGCACGTTGTCCGACTCCGTGTCGTCGTCGTGCTGCTCGTCCGGACCGTCCAGCGAGTCGAAGAGGCCGCCGGCCTCACGGCGGGCGTGCTCCTCCAACGCGACCTGATCGGGTGTGGGATGGCGGCAACCGTCGGCGTCGATGAACACCGGCGCCGGGCCAACGTTCCAAGTGAGTTCTTCGGCCAACGCTTCGCGCTTGTCCTCGTCCGCACGGTCGTAGTAATGCTGCGCCACCGCGTCGGCCTCGTCTTGCTCTTTCTGCTGCACGTCGCTACGCCAGACCATCGCGTCCTCGAGCACGTTCGCCATTTTCGTGCGGTGCCGATCCCAGCGCTTGTGCGCAGCCACGAGAATCACAAGCATGATCGCACCCGTGACGAACGAAAGGAGCAAAATAACAAGATACGACGGCAAACCTTTTGCCGGCACCGTCTTTGCGACGAAGCACCCACCAAAGTACACCCCGAGTTCGGCCAACACTCCGACCAGCAGCCAGGTCGCCGCGCGGCGGCCGTGGCGCATGGCCCGGTCGGTGAAGCCGTCGAGCGCGATGTCGGAGTCGATGGCGTGGTCTTCGCCCTCGTCTTGATCGTACTCGTCATCGTCATCGTGCAGGCTACCGGTGAGGTCGTCGTCGTCCTCGTCTTGGTCGTGCAAGTCGTACGGCTCGTCGTTCATCGTACTCATGGCGGTCCCCGGTTCAGTTGAGCACCGACCCGACGCACGCGGCGCTGGCCTGCCCGGTGTACGCCGCGCCGTCCATCTGCGCCCGCAACTCGAACCCGCAGTTAGCATGAATGCGCCAGGTGCGGATCACGACCCCCGACACGGAGCATCGCGCCGTGTCGTAAACGATGCCGGTCGAGCAGTACCCCATCCCGGCGAAGTTCGATGTGTCGTTGTAGCCGCCGCCGCACGTGTCGGAGATCTTCACCCATACGCCGTAGCCGCTGATCGCGTTACCAGCGATGCCGCCGTCGTAGGTCTGGCGGTGCATGAAACGTGCGACGCAGCCGTTCGCCGTCGCGTCTTGGTACATGTAGTAAGAACTAACCTGCGCGCGCGCGGGGGCGGTGATGAGCGCAGAGCAGGCGAGTAGCGCGGCAGTGATGGTCTTGACAAGCGTTCGCATGGTGGCCTCCGTGATGGTCATGCCGCGGTGGTCGGGTTCAAGTGGTTGAGCATCGCCGCGAAGACGGGCGAGAGCTTCACTTCGTCGGGTTCGGTCGGCAGCAGGCGCGAGAGGCGGTACGCTTCTTCCGCAGCCGCGAAGTGCGCCCGGGCATCGGCCTGGGCCGCGTCCCAAGCGGCCAACGTGTCGCGCACGCTAGAGCTGTCGGCCGTCGGTGCAGGTTCAGCGGCCAGATGGCGGGCCTGATTTCGGGCTTGCGCCAGGAGCGCGGCGTGCTTGCGAACGCGCAGCGCTGCGCGGCGGGTCTCATCTCTGCAACGGATGCCGCGGACGGTAGGGTTCGAAAGCATTGCGTCGAAACGGTCGTTGCGGTCGTCGATGAGGTCGATGGCGAGGTGGTACATGTCGGGCCTCATGTTGCGTTGCGTTTGCGATCGGCCAGGCGCTCGAGTTCAGCGGCGGCCCGGTTGAACGACGAGCGTTTGGCGAGGTACAGACGTGCTGCACAACCCAAGGCCACGGCCGTCACGATGAAGTGCCCCGGGGCCTGGTTGGCAGGGCCGCGAAGCGCTGTGACGACTTGTGTGCCGGCGATGGAAAGCAGGATCAAACAAAGCCCAAGCCGGACGTGCTTGATGAGGTCGGCGATGCTGGGAAGCGATGGGATGCGCATGATCGGCCTCGCTTATTTCTTGCTCGAGGGGAGCAGTTGCACGCGCTCGTCGCCGATCGCGGCGTGGTCGAACGCGAACGACGGGAGCCAATCGCTGGGACGGCGCAGCAGTTCGATCGGGCGGCCATCGGTGGCCCGATGGCGCATGAGGTTCGCGCGGAACGAACCGGACCACCACACCGCCGCGGTGAACGCTGCGACGCCCAGTCGGCCCAGCAAACCGGACCAATGCCCGCCGGCGATTTCGAGAACGCCAAGCGTGAGGTTGGCGATGAACGCGATGGCGCCGATGTGCGCCACCGCGCTTTGCATCAGGTAGGCGCGGTTCGCGGTCTGTTCCGTGAGGCGATGATCGAGGTCGTTGTGCATGGTGGACTCCGGCGAGGGTTGAGCGTTGGCATCAACGCTATGACTTACCGTCTCTCCAGCCGGGGCTTCAGTCAAGGTCGTACGACCGAAAAAAGGCCGTTTTCCCCCGGAAAAACCGTGTTTTTTGAGTTCGGGCGGTAGCAGGTCGGGGGCCTCCGGTCTGGTGTTTTTCACGCGCCCATGCACGACAAAGACGGGGCGCTGCGCGCCCGGCCGATGCCTTCGGCCTCAACCGCAAGTGCCTGGGACCACGAACGAAAACGGGCGGTTTGTGGCCGCCCGTTGTGCTCGATGATCGCCCGTCGATCAGGCGGTACCGCCCTCCTGCTCGCCGCTCGGCTTCGCGTCCGGCGCGGGGCTGGCCTCCGGCTTCTCGATGGCCTCGGCCGCGCGCTCGGTGGGCTCCACCAGCCGATCGCGGATCGCCGCGGCGCGCTCGATGTTCGCCGCCAGCTTCTTGGCGAGGTCCGCGCGGCTCGTCGCGGTCGTGTCCTGCGTGTTGGCCGTGGCCGTGGCCGGTGCCGGTGCCGGTGCGTCGGTCGGCGCGGGTGCTCCGTTGCCGGTCCCGCCGCCGGCTGGCGCAATGGGCGAGGTCGGCTTACCGCCTGCTGCAGCCTTCGCGTCCTTCAGCGTGTTGGGCTCGGCAGGCGCGTCGCCACGACCGCCGGTCGGCGGCGTCGGGCCGCTCGGAACTGTCGTCATCGGGCCGCCCCGCTCGCCACGGCCGCCGGTCTCGCGCTCTTTCTTCATGCCGGCCAGTTTGTTACGCATGGCGCCCGCGCCCTTTGCCGCACCCGCAGCGGCCGATCCGAGCGCCGCGCCCGCGGCACCGGCTGCAGCCGAACTCGCTGCGCCCGCACCGCGACCCATTTCCTCGACGTGCCCGCCCAGCACCGCGCCGTGGCCGCCGCCGATCCAGTCCAGCACGTTGTCGGGCACGCTCGTGATGAGTTTCAAGCAGAAGCGCACGCACTGGAACAAGAACGTCATGAAGAGGATCGCGCCCGCGATCATCCGCATCAGTTCGAACAAGCCACCACCGCCGCCCGTCGCGCCCCAGGCGACGCCGAACATGGTGTTGGCGAACAGCCCGATCGGCCCCATCAAGATGTAAGCGCCGCACACGCCGATGGTCATCAAGGCCGGCCGCAGGGTGAGGCTCAAGATCATCATCAAGCCTTGTTTCTGCGAGCCCACGCCGTCCGACCCGTGATTCGGCGAGAGAAACGTGACCGCCCAAAGCGGCGCGGCGACCAGCGACTCGAACAGCATGACGAGCCAGCCGAAGGCCGCCAAAGCCACGGCGAAGAACGGCATCATCGGCAACACGAAGCAGAGCACAAACGCGGGTGCGAGAAAGAGCGACGCGATGAGCGTGAACAGACCGCCAAAGAGCGAAGCCGCGGCGCTTACGGCGTTCCCGAGCACCGGAACGGCGGCCAGGCCCATCAGCGTCGCCGCGGCGATGCCGGCATTCTGCACGGTCGTGAACAGCCCTTGCCCAACGTCGTACGCGCGCATCATCGGGTCTTCGTTCGGGTCCGAAACGGTTGTGAAGCCCTGGCCGGCGAACAGGTTGATGACTTTCGAGAACTTGTCGTCGCCGCTGCCGCTTCCGCCGGTCTTGGCCGCGGCTTGCGTGTTCGCCGCGTCGAGCAGCGACTTCGCATGCTGCACGTCGCCGTCGGTCCGGTTCTCAAAGAGACCCATCAAGTGCTCGGTACCAGCGGTGCGCCCATCGACGGCCGTCGGCACGTTCGAGACCGCCGCGTTCACGTCCGACTTCGCACGGGCCAAGGCCGCGTATTCCGCACCCGAGACAACAAACCCATCGGCGGACAGGCTCGAGGACAGTTGGCCGCTGCCCATCGCCGCGGTGAACGCAGCGTTGGCCTTCGCGTTGACCGTAGCCTCGTACGCTTTCACCGCGTCGTCGATCGCGGCGTTCACAGCGGTCGGCGACAACGTTCCGCCCTGTCCGTTGTTGACGATCTGCTTCGCCACGTTGTCCGCCATCGTTTGCATGTTCTGCAACGCGGTGATGTGGGCGGACTCAATCGCTTGCGTCGCCGGACTCGAGTTGAGCCAAGCTGTCGCCGTTTGCAGCCCGGTCGCTGCAGAGCCGGTGTTCGACGCGGTGGCCGACGACTTGCCTTTGAGCGTCATCGTGACGTTGCCGCAGGCGCCGTATGCGCTACCGATCTCACCGAAGTTGTAGCCGGCCGTGCCTGCGCCGTTGGCGTCCAGGTTGTTGAACCAGGTCGCGCCGACGCTCGCCGGAACATTCTTGCCTTGGTTCAACCAGTCCAGGTTAGCCTGAGCATCGGGCGGCGCGGACGCGTACATGCTGCGGATGCTCTCGTAACAGGTGTCGCTCAACACCAGCGACTCGAACAGCGCCCGCGCTTTCACGTCGAGCACAGGGCTCGTGTACGTCGCCGTCTGCTGCGTCCAAGTCGAAAGGTACGTACTCCAGACTGTATCTGCCAGGCCGATGCCCTGCGTCGCCAGCCAGAGCACGATCAACTGGATGAGGCAGAACCCGCCTTTGACCGGCAGGATCAACGCCATGCCGATCGTTGTGCGAACCGGCACCCACATCGAACTCCATTGTTTGCCCAATGCCTCCCCGTCGTGGGCGGTGGATGCGATGCCCGCGAACATGACGTACGCGGCGATCAGACCGCCGATCGACATGACCGCCGTGTTCAGGATGCTGAACAGCGGGCTGAACGGGCTGGCCGATGCGTCCGCGCCGGCCCCCAGGATCGGCATGACGTGGACCATGATCCAATCGGTCGCCGGCGGCGTGAAAATGTCGTCCGCGTGCGCGTTGCCGCTGAACAACAATGCAAACAGAGCAAGCGGCCCCGCGAGGGTCTTGAAGAGTCGGCGCATGGTGTGGCCTCGGGCGAGTTGTTAAAGAGCGTGTGGCGCCGGCTGAACCGTTGGCACCAACACCAAGTTCGCTCTAGAAAACCCTTCAGTCAACGCCGTACGAGGCTTGCCGCGAAAAAAAGCGCCCACCGTGGGCGCAAAAAAAAGCGGCCTCGGCCGCTTTGCGATGGGACGCGGTTGTGTGCGATCAGGTTTTCATGGGATCGAACGCCACGCACAAGCGGATCGCGTTGAGCGGACCAAGGGCCATCCAGGCGATCACCGCGAGCGCTGCGACATAGAGGGCCGACCCGTGGTTCGCGATTTCGTGTGCGCAGAACAAGCCCGCCATGACGTACAACATCAGCAGGAACAACAGGCCACCGATTCCGCCGCGACGCACGCGCCCGTCCGGGCTTGCGACGGCGTAGACCGTCGTCGCGCCCAGGATGCGTTGCACGCCCAGCGCGATCGGTTCGCCAACGTTCAAATAGTTGCTCAACCGGGGCGACACTCGGAAGTTTCGGATTTCGTGGTCGCCGATTTCTGCGACCGAACGGATCGTCCAGCCGTACTGGTCAACGCGACCTTCGCCAAGCAGTTTCAAACGTCCTTCGATGCGTGCCATCGTTCTCTCCTCAATGTGCGGTGCCGTTGGTGCCAACGCGGTACCTGGAGTACACCAGGTTCTACGAAAAACTCAAGTTCTCACGTGCTGCGCTTGGGTGGGCCGTGGGGCGCGGGGAACGGCGCGACGTTGCTTTGCTGCTGCGTGTTGCGAACGCCCGGTCATCGCTTGCCCTCGTTCCGTGTGAGTTGTGCGCTTCGGAGCCTGCCGTGACGCCTAACAACGCCACGCCGGCCGGCCCGACCAGGGTTTGGAGAAAGCCGCATGCCCGCGTAGCGGGACCGGGTGCCGACGAAAGCGAAGCGCGCCCTGGCCGGGTTGACCGGTGGGCGTAGGCGTCGGGAAACGGCGGGTTCGATCGCACGACGGGTTGAGAACGATGCGACCGGGTGTCCGCGCGGGAACGCGCAGCAGGGCCGCGCACGGCGTGGCCTCGGTGTAGTGCGTTTGATTTGTATCGTTTGTAGCTCTAGGTACGGTACTCGAGCCGTACCCGTTGACGTGCGCTGGGATGTACGAGAACGTAGTTTGTATCAAACGTATCAAGCAAACGATACATACCATCCGCCACGATCTAGAGGAATACAGACGATGATGTTTTCATGCTCTGTTTGGAGCCCCAAAGGCGGCGTCGGAAAATCGACGCTCGCGCTCAACCTCGCCGCACGCCTTTCGCACGAGCAATCGAAGCCTCGCGTGCTGCTCGTCGATCTGGACGCGCAGCAAAGCGGGCGTACTTGGGCCGCGCAAGCGGCGCAATGCGGCCATACGGTGCCGTTCGACGTGGCCGCGTCCGATGCGCAGGCGTCGGCGTATGACATCGTGATTTACGATCACGCGCCCGGGATGCTGGACGTGTCCATGCTCCGAGGCCAGGTTGTGCTCATGCCGGTTCTTCCCTCGTTCTTCGATGCCGTGGCCTCTGTTAAGGGCCAAGCGGAACTGCACGCGAAGGGCCGCAAGGTCATGCTCCTGCCGAACCGCGTGGAAACGAGCCACGCGAGCGACGTGGCGTTCCTCGCCGGCTTCGTAGGCAAGCCCTACATCAAGCGCCGCAAGGCGGCGTATCAGCAAACGGTCGCCCGGGGCCTGTCGATCTACGCCGACAAGTGCGGCGTGCGCGGCTTGAAAGAAGCGCGCGCGGAACTGGACCGCGCGGTGGACTCGCTGCTGGACCTGGCCGCGGCCTAACCCCTTTGGACCTGGAGACGATGATGGAAAATAGTATGAACTCACTGGCCCGCTTGGCGGCCAAGAAACCCGAACAAGACCTGATGGCCGCGGCGGCCGGCGTCGTGAACGTAGCGTTTTCCGCGCCGGCCGTCGAACCGTCGCCCGTTGCCGAGCGTCCGTATTTCGCTCTGCGCACGAGCGATCGAGCCGCGGGCGATCCCGCGGTGACGTGCAAGGCTGCGATCGGTGGGCGGGATGCGGCGGCTACGCAAGTCCGCATTCCGCACGCGCTGCGCGAGCGGATCGAGAAGTATGCCCGAGGGCCAGCAACGGTCGTGCTGGTGGCGCTCGCGGAGCGCGCCCTGGATCAGTTGATCGCCGAAGGCAAAACGCTGCACATCGAGAACGAGAAGTGATCGGCGCTGGACTGCTGGACGTGAAAAAAGCCCCTGAAAAAGGGGCTTTTCTGTTGGTGCGGTTTAATTTGTTTGGTTTGTATCAAACAAACCAAACATCAATCACGAGGCCAGCCACTCCTCATACGTCTTGACCGTCCAGCCCAGCGCCTGCGCGTTGTCGCGGTAGATCGCGTACTCCGCGTCGTTCGTGCCGCGCTGCTGGGTCTGCCAGCTTTCGAGAGGCATCAAGCGCGGATCGTCGTGTCTTGCGGCGTGGAGGTTGAGCACGGCGTCCCCAGTGTTGCCTTCTTCGGCGTCGAGTTCGACGATCGCTTGCTGTTCGGTGCAACCGGTGCGGCGCATGACGTGCGCGACGCGCTCCGGCGAGGTGGTCGAGGTGTTAGCGCGGGTCATCAGGTTCTCCGGTGAGCCCCGCAAACCGTAGTGTGCGGGGCGTGCGTGTCGATCAGTATTCGGACGCCAGCATGGCGAGCCAGCGCGGCCGTTCGATGTCGGTGAACACGGCGAAAAGGCGCAGGGTCATGGGCAGCGCGTAGGCGTGGCGCGCGTAGAGTTGGCGGTGGATTTCGAGGTCGTTGCCGTCGGTGATGACGAGCGAGCCGGAACCGTCGGCGTGCGGCGTGAACGTGATCGACCAGAAACCGTCGTGCTGCGTGCGCGTCACGACGACGGCCAGGGCATCGGTCACAAGCCAGGCCATGCCGTGGGTCATAAGGTAGTGCACGCCATCCGTGACCAGTGCGTGCTTCAGTAGTGGCCCTTGATTGTAGTAGTGCTCGGTGCCGGAGAACATCGCCAGCGTTTGCGCGTCGAGGGCTTCGGATTGGCTCATGGTGCGTTGCTCCTGGTTTGTTTGGTTTGTTTGGTTTGTTTGGTTTGTTTGATCAGTGCGCGGTCTTGCTGATGAACACGTAGAAGGCCAGCGCGTTCGGGGCGTCCGGGTCAAAACCGAACAAGGCGGTGAAGCCGTGGCCGATGTCGCGGGATTCGCCGGTTGTGATGCTTTCGTACGGGCCGTCGAACCAATCGAGGGCGTCGGCGAAATGAGGGTCGTGCATGGCCTCTGTGGTGACGAACACCGGGCCGCAAAAGCCGTAGCGCTTGCGCATGTCGTCGTTAAGCGGTTGCACGCTTGCTCGTTGGTGGGCCGTGGGGCCGAGGAACTGCGGGACGTTGCTTCGCGTGCTGGGTTGTTGATGCGTGGTCATGTCGATCCCCTTTCCTGGTTGGGTTGTGTTGCTCGCTGGAGCCGCCGTGATCGCATGAAAGCCCGGCCCGACCGCGGGGCAAGGGTTCGACGAAAGCCGCAGCGTGCGCAGCACGACCGGGTGCCCGGCGAAAGCGCAGCGGTCCCTTGCCCCATCAGCGGGCGGGATGGGCTATGCGTCGAGGTGTAGGCGGCCCGGTGTGCAACGCAACCGGGTCCAAAAGGAAATAGCGACCACGCATCAACGCGGGAACCCAGCACGTGAGCCGTGCGCGACACGGCTGCCGTTGAGGTGTTGCGTTTTTTGGAGGGGCTGTTACCTTAGTTCTGTCGACGGCGTGGTGGCTGGCGATGTGCGTATAGCCCTGGTTGGCGAAGGCCGGTCGAACTTGACCGGCCTTTGTTCGTCGGTAGATCCGTCGCTCGCTGCTAGATTGAGTGCCTGTCGAACGAACGCTACGTGCCGGGTGATGTAATCGCTTTGCCGTCAAATCCAGACCAAGACAAAAATGACGAACACGCTTCCAGACTCGCTAACTCACTACACAACGATCCAAGGCTTCATGGGCATCGTTGACTCGAAAGGTTTTTGGGCCTCCAACGCTTCCTTTCTCAACGACCGAAAGGAACTGGTACATGGTCTCGAAGGTGCCCAGCGCGCGATCGTCAAACTGAAGGGGGTACTCAATCCTTCGTTGCGCCGACTTCTTTCAACGGTTATTCAGGAAATCAAGGACGGCTTGCTTCCGGCCACGTACGTCACGTGTTTCTGTGCAAAAGATGACCTACTAAGCCAATGGCGCGGCTATGGTGGTTCGGAACAAGGGATCTCCATCCAGTTCGCGCGAGACGTTCTGGAAAAGAGAATGGCAAGGCAGAAAGCCAGACTCACCAAGGTCATTTATTCCGACTTTTCCACCGAAACAAAGGTGCGGCAAGCACTGGCCGAAGAAATGAAGGATCTCCTCGACTGGGAGAACGTTCTCGGCGGCCAATCTGATGATGAACGGAAGGCTGGAGTTTTTGAGGCTGTGTCGAAACTTCTTCCCCGCTTCAAACACCTAGGTTTTCAGGACGAAAGGGAATGGCGTTTCGTGGTTCAACATCCGGTCGAAGCCGCAGATCTGCTGTTCAGGCCGAAGGGGGCCGTTATCGCCCCGTACATTGTTCTCGGCATGGGGAAAGCGAAACTCCCCATGCAGTCGATCACGATTGGCCCTGGGCGCGAGATGGAGTTAACGCAAGCCAGTGTTCGATTGTTCCTCGATAGGCGGGGGTATGAGCATGTTCCCGTGAAGGTGTCACGCGTACCGTTCAGAGGTTGACCGGCATCATGCCGGCTCATCGGAGATGCCGACGCTTAAGAGAGAAAGCCCAAGTCTGGGCTTTCTCGTTAATAAAGTTCGTTCGCTTCGAGTTCTTACACCAAATCGCCACCTGTCACATTCGGGCTCTCGCTATGATTAGGAACGCCCTCGGGGTACTCCCATTCGGATTGGCTGTACGTGATCTCGTTCCCGCATTCGCAGGTGGCCTGACCTGTGGTGTCATATTGAATCTGCGCGCCCATATGCCGCTCTTCGCGATCGACCTCTCTGGTCGTTAGATCAATCTCAACAATCCTGCCACATTCTCCGCACTTCACCTTGGCGACATTACTCATGCGCTACCCCTATTGTGGTTGAAAACAGTCGCGATGCTTTGCCTTGTCTCGGCTTGCCAATATTACCTGCTTCGATGGCCCGCGCGGGGATGGCGCTGGTGCTGCCGAACCTGCCGTCAGGCAGGCCCTGAGCGGACGGCGGCGCCGGGGCGATCAGAACGGAGCGCCCTGCGTGAACTCAGCGTAGGTTTTTGCGAACGAGTGCCCGTACGCGGCGAGCGTCTTGGCCTTTAGGTCGACTGCCTCGGCCGGCAGGTCCGGCTCGTCGTTGGTCAGCCATTCGACGGCACGGATGCGCAGCGTGGCGAGGTCGGGCAGAACGTTGAAGCGCCGCACGATGTCGTCGACGAACCGGACCAGTTGACTGGGCTGGGTCGAGTAGCGGAACACCGGGGCCGGTTTGGCCGGCGAGGTGTCGTAGTCGTCGGTGTCGGAAAAGCCGATGCACTGGTCGAAGGCGATGGTCATGGTGGTGGCTCCGTGGTGAACAGGCCGGGATGGCCTGGTACCGCCCTATCCCGCGCGTGAGGCGGGCACCGGGGAGAGTTGAAAAAACAAAAGCCCGTGGGGTCACGGGCTTCGAACGTTGGCGCGGTGCGTCGCGCTGGTGTACTCAATAAAACTCCAGATCGACCGCGTGTCAACGTTCTGATGACATTTTTTAACGGGCGAAGCGTGGCCGAGCGGCGCTCGGCAGTACGGCGAACGTCGGGGCGTCGTAAGGGCCGATGCCGTCGAACGGGCGCAGCGGTTCCAGGCCGTCGACGACGAGGTGCATAACGCCGTTGTGCCGGTCGCACGCCCAGGCGTCGTCGAGCATCGCGGCCACGCCCGCGAAGAACGTGGCCTCCGGCTCGGGCTCGACGTTCGAGCGCGCGCAGTAGTCGGCGTACAGGCCGTGGATCGACGCCTTGCCGGTCCAAACGGTCGGCTCCGTGCGAACGTTGAAGTACCG
This sequence comes from Burkholderia sp. AW49-1, assembly GCF_053427845.1. Lineage (NCBI taxonomy): Bacteria > Pseudomonadati > Pseudomonadota > Betaproteobacteria > Burkholderiales > Burkholderiaceae > Burkholderia > Burkholderia sp. AW49-1. Next base: position 253,821 of record NZ_JBSAXF010000008.1, read on the forward strand.
CACGAAGCGCTCGCGCATGTCGGCGCCGGTGAAGGGGGCGAGGTTTTGATCGGTCATGATGAGCTCCAGGTGAAGGCGCCAGGCCGGCGCCGGTACCGCCCTATCCCGCACGTGAGGCGGGCACCGGGTCGGACGTTCGGCGGTCGGATCACACCGGCACGATGCCCTTCACGAGCAGCGGCACGTAGTCGATGCCGCCGCGCTGGTGACGGGTCCACGTCGTGCCGAAAAAGGCGTACATGTTGCGCCAGAAATGGACCTCGTTCAGGCGGTATTGCTCTTTCACGCCCGTGGCCTGGCAGTGCTTCACGTACAGCGGGTAGACCTCAAACTTCGGCGTGTGCTCGCCCGCGCTGGCCGCTTTCACGTCGTACGCGTCAACGAACGACGACACCGGGTTGTTCGACGCGATCACGCGGGCCTTCAACATTCGCACCGGGGCCGGGGCTTCGGCGTCGGGCATAAACCGCCCGCGTCGCACGAGCCGCACCGCTCCGTCGATCACGAAGTCCACCATCTGGAGCAGTTCGGCCGGGTTGCTCACGATCTGCTCGACGAGATCGGTGTTGATACCGCCCGGCTTCGTTTCGGCCTGCACGTCCCACGGGATGCAGCACAACCGGTCGGCGATCGCCCCGCTGGGGTCGTCGCGGTAGCGCGGCGGCTCGTTCGTGGCGATGATCAAGCGCCCGCGCGGGATCATGTTGATACTGGGCTTTCCCTTCCGCGTGACGTTGATCATGTCCGACGCGACCACGGCCTTGAACTCTTTAGCCGGGAAGTTTTCGGTTTCGGATGCGACGTACAGCGTCTTGCCGACCATCGACTCCATGGCGAAGTTTTCGGCCCACTTCTCGGGCTCGACCGCGGCCCAGGCCGGGTGAAACACGCGCGTGAGCAGCGACTGGAATGTGGACTTGCCGGAGCCCTTCGGGCCGACGAGCAGGATGGCCTTGCGCCACGTCTTGTCGCCCGTGACGGTTGAGCCCATCGCCTCGGCCACGTAGTTCACCATCTCCGGGTCGTCGTGGCACGCCGACAGGATGAACTCGCCGAACAGGCTGGCCTTGTCCAGCGGCGTCGTGGTGTAGACGCCGGAGCCCTTGTGGTCGAGCGGGCCGACGCGCTTCCAGTCGATCGACGCCTGGATGCAGGCGGTCGTGCCGAAGTGCGGCGCCGGCTTGTGCGCGAAGATCGACACGGTGCCGTCGGCGGCCTTGGCGATTTCGAGCACGGCGTTTTTCAACTGGATGTGGATTTTGCCCTTGCCCGGCGCCGGCTTCGCGTGCTCCTTGCGCAAGATCATCAAGGCGAACGTCAACATGCTGAACACGAGGCGGCTGGTCGCTTTGTCGGCCGTGTGTTGCAGCGTGAACGAGGCCGCGCGGTGCTCGTTGTCCTCGTCCGTCTGCGGCACCCAATACGTACCGTTGAACTTGTAGAACACGTCGTCGGTGTGTTGCGCGTTGTCGACCGACCGGCCGCCGGGCCGGTACGTGCTGTCGGCGATGCAGTAGTTCAAGTACTTCACTTCTGGCGTCACGTCATCCGGCTGGTTGGCGAGCGTTTCGAGCGCGTGCAGCGCTTCCTCGGCCTCGGCCTGGGCGCGCTGGGCGTCGTCGGCTTCGCCGGCCAGGCGCTCGGCCTCGGCCGTTGCACGCTCAACGGCCAGGCGGGCCGTGGCGATCTTCGCCTGCTCGCGTACCTGCGCCGTACCGGACAGCGTGGCCGCGACCGCTTCGCGTTCGGCCACTTTGTCCTCGGCCTTCGTTTTTGCGTTCAGAGCGCTCTTGGCCTTCGTGGCGGCGGCCTTGGCCTCGGCGGTCAAGGTCTTGACCTGGAGGCGCAGCGCCTTGACCTGCGACTTGCGGTCCTCTTCTTCGGGGCGGCCGGTTTCGATCGGCACGGTGCCGCGGCCTTCGAACGCACCACCGGCCGGCTCGTCGTTGCCGTCGCTGTCGTTCTCGTCGTCGAACACGTCCGACTCCGGCAGGTCGTCGTGCGGCAGGTCGGCCAGTGCGATGCCGTCCTCGTCGTCGTCGCCGAACCGCACGGGGCCATCGTCGGGCGTCGGCGCGAGGGCTGCGGCGCGGTGCGCCTTGAAGTCGAACACCGTGGCGGTGCCCGCCGGGCGGTACTGCAACGGGAACGCCGGACGGCGAGCGAGCGAGGTGGGCATGAAGGGCTCCTTGAAACTTGACGACGGAGCCGGTTCTCACTACGGTACAACGTGAACCGGCGCTTTAGAGGGTGCAGCGTTCAAACATCAGGACCAGTGCTTGCCGGCGCTGGTCTTTTCTTTTTCAGGCGGTGAACTTTTCGCGGACAGGCAAGCCGATGTCGGGGAACACGCTCGGGTCACGAACCAAAGCGATGATCGCGGCCCGCAGCATTTCCGTCGGCTTCATGCCGCGTTCCGCAGCCACCCGCGCCAGTTCGTCGCGCGCCTGGCTGGGCAGTCGCAAGCAAAGGGCCGCGTCGTAGCGGGTTCCGGCTTCGATGGTCATGCTCTTCTCCTCGTTGGTGAAACAAAAAAGCCCCAGGCTGTTTAGGCCGGGGGCTTCGGTCATGGCTTGCGCTCGGCAAGCCCGATGGTGAACGTTGGTCGGGGTGCGATGTTCCACGCCCCTGCCTACGTACCATACCGCCCCACGGCTCCGTGTCAACATCCTGATTACGTTTTTCTGCGGTACCGCGTGCTGCGTCCTGCTCGCCGTGCTCCGGCGCCAGCGATCGGGCCGAAGGCGGATCGGCCGGGCGCGAACGCGCTCCGGTCTTGTCGCCGCCCGCTTACCCGTGTTTTACCTGTGTCGGCGAGCCCCGCCTGCCGGGGTTCCAACGACTTACCTGTGTTTTACCTGTGTCGGCTCAAACCCTTATGGGACAAGGCTTTAAGCCAGATTTCATGGTCTCCAACACAAGTAAAACAGGTAAAACGTCGAATCGCCCTCACAACTGCTCGACCTCGTTTTAAAAATGAAAAACCGCACCGTCCCTGCTGCTCTCCGTTTTTGTTTTTGAAAACGCTTTTGCTCTTCAGCGCCGTACCGCCGGATTTACCTGTTTTACCTGTGTCGCGCCCCGCGAACCCCGACCCCATAAGGCTTTGCGCTCACGGGTAAGCCGAAAAACCACCTGTTTTTACCTGTGTTTACCCGTGTCGAAACCGTCGTTTTGCTTTCACTCGGCGGTCCCGACGCTCGCGGAACCCAAAAACGGGCGGCTATCGCCGCCCCTGGCCGACCCGCTACCGCCTGCTGCTGGCGCCGTCGGGTCTGCTGGTCAATCCCGCTTCGCTGCCGGCAACGCGGCCAGTTTCGCGGTGTCCCGATGGAAGTTGCGGATCGCACGCCAGTCGCCGGGCGAATACGGTATGGTCATTTTTCGGCCGTTGGGCGCGATCAGTTTCGCGTGCTTGCTCCGGCCCGCAGTTCTGTATTGCCAGCCACTTTTCACGAGCGCGGTGATGGCGTCGTTGAAATCGTGGTCGCTGCTGTAATGCTTGCTCACGTGTTTCTCCAGTCGTCGGTGGTTGGGAAAGTGCCCCGACGAACCGGGCGGGTGCCGGGCCTGTCTCCCGGCGGGTCGCGTGGTGCTGCTGGTACATCTGGCGGCCGACGACTCGGCCGTCAAGGTTTCGTGCGGGCGCGTTGGAGCCCCGCTGCGGTTACTCGATCCCGGCCGCCTCGTTCGCCTCGGCCAGCGGCCAGAGCGCGTGGTAAAACTCGGTGCTGCTCATCGTCTTCGACCAATCCGGGCAAAACTCGATGTAGGACGTGTACATGTCCGCCCCGTTGTGGTTCAGGTGCCAATGCGTCACCGGGCCGTCCCACACTTCGATCAGCCAGCGTTCGAGATCAGTCATCGCTCAAGCCCTCGAAAAGCCCAGCATCCATCTCATCGCTGGAGCATGCCGTGTCGCGCAACATCGCCTCGATTACGCCGGCCGGATGAGGGCGCTGGGGCGGTTGCCGTTCCTCCTCGTCCCACTCGGCCGGGTAGCCGTACCGATCACGGAAGTCGCGATCGGTTTCGACGACCACCGGGCCGCCTTCCTCGTCGTCGTCGGGCTGTTTGATGAAGGCGGCGATCCGTGCCAGCCCGTCGCGGTAGTGCTGCTGAACCTTTGCTGCGAGTTCCGCGCGTGCTTCGGGGGGCATCCCGTAGAACGGCTCGCGCTTTTGGTTGGTGCGGTTGGTCATGGTGATGGCTCCTGGTTAGGCAAGGTTGTGGGTTATGAACATGGCGTCGTGGCGTTTCAGAGCCGCGAGCGCTCGCGCACCGCGACGGGTTCCGCGACGTTGCGCAGCACGGTACGCAGCACGCCGGCCTCGCGTTTCGCGGTCAGTTCCGCGAGCGTCTGGCGCGCTGCCTCGTGGCGGCCGATCACGGCCATCGGATCGGCCCCGGCGCGCACGAGCGCGCGAATCGCGAGCGTGTGGTTGCTCGCGACCGCCTCGGCCAGCACGGCTTCGCTCGGCTCGGCCCCGGCGTCGAGCAACGCGCGCAAAACGCGCACGTCGGCGCGCATCCCACCGTTGTGGCGGTAATCGCGCTCCCAGCGCGTGTCGTTCTCGCCCGTGACGGCGAGGAACAACGGCGTTCCGCTTTCGCATGAGGCGTTCACGTCCGCGCCGGCGTCGATCAGCGCCTTGACCGCCTTCGGGGCGAGGCGCAACGCCGCGGTGTGCAGCGGCGTTGCGTTGTCGTCGTCGCGCGCGTCGATGGTGGCCCCGGCTTCGCAAAGCGCCTTGATGGTGTCCGCGTTGTTCTTCCACGCCGCGCTGTGCAACGGCGTGACGCCGCAGGCGTCCGGCTTGTCGATCGTCGCGCCGTGCTTCAGCAGCATGCGAACCATCGCCGCATCGCCGAACATCGCGGCGCTGTGCAGCAGCGTGCGCTTCGAGTCCTCGGCGTTGACGGGGTAGCCGGCCTCGAGCAGCGCTTCGAGGCTTTCGGGATCGTGCGCGTAGATCGCCTCGTGCGCACGCGACCATCCTTTCGACAGGTCGAACAACGGGTCGGCCCCGGCGGGCCAATCGAGGGGCAGTTCGAGGTTCATGCTCATGGTATTTTCTCCGGTGGATGGATCAGTTCAGGACGGCGCCGGCTTCGGCGTTCATGCCTTTGAGTTCGGCGCGGCGTTGGTCAAGCAAGGCCAGCGCGTCGTCGCCGTCGTTCATCAGGGCAATCGCGTGGTCCAGCACCTCGGCCGTGATGCCGTGCTCGGCGGCGATGTTGATGCGCGTCTGGTCGCAAAACGCCTCGTACGCCGGATCGGCCTGCGCGTCGTCCCAGAGTGCGTCGCGTTCGTCGTCATCGTCCGGGTCGCTGGCGTTCTGCTCGATGTAGTCCTCGATCCACTCGTCCTGTGCTTCGCTGTACGCGCGCTCGGCGGCGATCGCACGGTCGACCGTGTCCTTGTCCATCGCGGCCAGCACGTTGACGGGTTCCTTCTGGTCGGCGATGTCGTTCACGGCGTCGCAGAACTCGTCCCATTCGAGCACGTTGCCGTCGTCGTAGAACGCGCCGCACATCTCGCACGTCAACAGGTAGTCGTCGTACATGTCTTTTTGGCGAACGTCGCTGTCATGCGTGATCGGAAACGGGTACGTCACCTGGCTCCAAATCGCCCATGCGCGAGCCTTCGCGTCCAACCCGACGCCGATGCCGAGCGCCGTGGCCTTGGCGATGCCGTCCGCAATGTCGGCGCGCGTCTCGGCGGCCATGATGTCGAAGATCGTCATGCCGCTGATGGTGGTGTCGATGGTGCTCATAAAATGCACTCCTAAATGGTGTGATGGATGTATCAAACAAACCAAATCATTTGTATTAGTGGCGGGTGGCACCCCCCATCGGGGCGAGTTCGGCGGACGCGAACACAACGTCGTCGCCCAGTTTTTCCCCGGTCATGAGTTCGGCGACCTTGCGCATGACGGCCGGGTTGTTCATGGCCCGGCCGCTGGCGAGGCGGGCGCGGCCGTAGTCCAGTACGTCGCCGGTGTAGCGGTTCACGATGGCAAGGCTCACGGTGCCGTCCGGGCGCCGCACGACCGCGGCCTGCATCGACTCGGCGTCGATGCCTTGGCGGTCCGACTCGCGTTCGAGCAGGCGGATCACCTCGCGGTGCTTGTGCGCACGAGCGAAGTCCAGCGACGAGAGTTCGAAGCCGTTCTTGTCGTACGCGACGGCGTGAAGTTCGACGCCTGCGTCGATCAAGAGGCGGCAGATTTCCGCGCTCCCGCGCCCCGCGGCAAGGTGAAGCATGGACATGTGTTGGTGCGGTCCAAGGTGGCACGCGAGGCGGACAAGGGGAACGGGCGAGGGGGCACGCAGAGCGGCCTTCACACCGGCGTGATCCGCGTCGCGAATGGCAACGAACAACGCCATCTGGCGCTTGGCCAGCGTGTCGAGCTGCTCGCGGGTAAGGCGGGCAAGGATGTCGTCGAGCGACGGGGTGGTGTTGGTGTTGCGGTCTTGCATGGCACGCTCCAGTTGCACCGCGGGATTTGCGGTGAGCGGAATGTACCCAGGCGAGGAGGGCGTCGTACAGCGAGTGGGTTGCAGCGTGTTGCGAGGTGTTGGATCGGCCGGAAAGCCTTGCCCGGCGGGCCTCGGCGGGCGGTGCGGTTCGCCCGTGGTGACGGCGCGTGAGCGGGATCGGGCCTCCGGCCCAGGTTTTGAGCGCGAGGGATGGGCCGGCTCAACGCCCGACGAACGGGCGTGAGCGGGCGGGGAGCGTCGGCGCCCCGACCTATGCTTTGGAGGTGGTCTTGCGCGCCGGGCGCTTCTTCTTCGGCGTGAGCCAGCCGGCGGCTTCAGCCAAGTCGTCGGTGGTTGGGTTGTAGTAGCGCGCGAGCATCCGCATGTCCCTATGGCCTGTAAACTTCGAAAGCTTCAGCGGATCGTGGACGACTTTGGCGAGCGCCGTGGTCGCAGTGTGCCGAAAGTCGTGTACGCGCAGGTCCGCGATCTGCGGGTTGCTCTCCATCACGCGATCGCGCCCACGAATCCAGGCGCGGGTGATCGCGTCGGGCCGGATGCCCACCGGCTTCTCGCGCGTGTCCTTCGGGCTTTTCAGCACGAACCCGTAGCGTTTCGCGGCTGGGATCGCTTTGAGCAATGCGACCACGCCGGGCGGCAGTGGGATCGCCCTCGATGTGCCGTTTTTTGTGTTGCGAAAGAGGGCGGACGGATGCCCGGGGCCGTCGATCGACACGTCGTCCCACTGCAGCGCGGCGATTTCGCCACGGCGCGCGGGCGTTTCGAGCAGCATGCGCAGGCCCAGGCGGGTCGGGGCGGAACCGGCCGCGGCGAGCACGCTATCGACCTCGACCTTGCTGGCGATGCGCTCGCGGGCGTCGTTCACCGGCAAGTTCAGGTCTTGCAGCAGGTTGTTGGCGAGCCAAGCCCGGCCGGGCTGCTTGGCCTCGTGCGCAAGCGCGCGCGAGAAAATCGATAAGAACTGGTTGATCGACGCCGGGGCGTACCCGCGCTTTTGCATCGCCGGGCTGTCGCGCCAGTCCTTGAAGTCTTGCCGGTGCAGGTTCTCCAGGCGCTGGTCGAGCAGCATCGCGCTGCCGGCCAAGCCGCCTTTGGGGGCCATGAGTTGCCCGATGCGCGACTCTTCCTTGGCCTTGCCTTTGTGCAGCGGCACTTCGTCGTCGAGGTAGCGCTGCACCGCCTGGCGCAAGGTGCCCTCGCGGTTTTCGACGACGTGCGGCGAGCGTCCGGCGGTGATCGCCTGCAAGGCTTGGTTCGCCCGCGCGCTCGCCCGGTTGAACGCGTCGCGCCGGCTCGCTTCGTTGCCCTCGACGAAGGGAAAGGTCTCATCGACGCGCCAGCCCTTGCGTTGAATGCGGACTTGCCAGCCCTTGCCGCGCTTCTCGTAGACGTTGGGGGCGTTCAAGTCTTGCCGTGCTGCCATGACCGGCTCCGAGGGAAAAAATGATGGTACATTTTCCCCAGATTTGCTTTCTGTAGCAACCGATGTTATTGTGAACCTGATTAAAGCCTTTTCAGATAAGGGTCTTGGCGTGTGGATTGAGTTCTGGGCTTCGGCTTCGCAATGCGAAGGTCGGGAGTTCGATCCTCCTCCGCTCCACCATAAATTCCCTTTAAAACCGGCCACTTAGGTCGGTTTTTTCATTTGGGCGCTACTTCCGTCATCGTCTGGTTTGACACCCCGCCGGGTGACATCAGGGTGACAGGCGGGTGCCTGTCTGAGCGCGAGAATGACACATGGGCTGCCGCACGTGTTGATTTCCACCGAGTCTTAACCCACCGATTTCATCTAAATCTGACCCACCCCGAGACAGCGTAGTACATCTATTCCGGTGTGGATAACTCTTCGTTACCCTCTGGTTTTGCCGCTCTTTTTCTTGTTGTCTTTGCCTTGGCAGAACTGGTCCTGAAGCGCCACGATTCATTGCCCGTTTCGACGATGTGGCAGTGATGGGTGACGCGGTCCAGCAGCGCTGTCGTCATCTTTGCATCCCCGAACACGCTCGCCCACTCGCCGAAGCTGAGATTGGTCGTGATCGCGACGCTCGTGTGCTCGTATAGCTTTGAGAGCAGATGGAACAGCAATGCACCGCCGGTCTGGCTGAACGGCAGATAGCCCAGTTCGTCGAGGATCACCAGATCGACGTACATCAGCTTGTGGGCAATCTGGCCTTGTTTGCCGATGGACTTCTCCTGCTCCAGGGCGTTGGTCAGCTCGACGGTCGAGAAGTAGCGCACACGCTTGCCGTGGCGCTGTACGGCTTCGATTCCGATCGCTGAGGCGAGGTGCGTCTTGCCAGTGCCCGGACCACCGATGAACACGACGTTGTGCGCGCTTGCGAGGAACGACAGCTCGCTCAGTTCGCGCACCAGCGCTTCGTCGACGTGTGCCTGCGCGAAGTCGAAGCCCTTCAGGTCGCGGTGTGCCGGGAAGCGCGCAGCGGTCATTTGATAGGCGATCGAGCGCACCTGCCGTTCGGCGGTTTCAGCCATCAACAGCTGCTTCATGAAGCGCTCCGGCTCGAAGTCAGTGTGACGCGACTGCGCGAGCAGCTCCGGCCATGTGCTCGCCATGCCGTGCAGTTTAAGACCCTTGAGCTGGGCCGCGATATCGTTAGACATGACGATCCTCCGGTGGGTTGGCGCGCAGCGTCTCGTAACGGCCCACGTCGGCCGCGGGCTCTTCCTTGAGCTGGAGTTTCGTCGTGGCGAGCCTGCCATTCGTGACGGGCGCCTTCAGCCGGCTCAGCACGTTCAGGACGTGCTCTGCGCTGGGGCGTCCTGAATCCAGCGCAGCCTGTACGGCGAGCAGCACCGCATCGAGCCCGTGTTCGCGCACCGCAGCGAGCACCTGCGTCATGACGCGATCGCCGCCCGGGTGTTTCAGCAGATGCCGCTGCAGCAGTTGCAGCGGCTGCGGCATCGTGATGAACGGTGCGCCGTTGCGCAGTGCACCGGGTTTGCGCTCGACCAGCGTGACGTAGTGGCGCCAATCGTAGAAGGTCATGTGCCGCTCGAAGCTGCGTTCGTGGCGTGCGATCTCCTGGGCGTTGGCGACGACGCTGAGATATGCCGGATAGCAGCGCACGCTCACCAACTGGTTCGTGTACTCGGTGGGCACGCTGTATCGGTTGCGTTGGAAGTGAATCAGGCTGGTCGACGAGACTCGCAGGGTCTGCTCGATGTAGCCGTCGAACGGCCGTGGATTGGGCATCAGCCGGGTACGCTCGTCCTGCAGCACATCCTCGACTGTCAGTTCAGGCCACTGCGGGTGCCGCATGTGCCACGCCTCACGACACTGACCAGCGACCCATTCGTTCAGGATCTCCAGCGTTTCCCAGCGCCGTAGCGCTGCTTCGTGCCAGATCTGACGTCGCCGGTCCTGAACGTTCTTCTCGACGATGCCTTTCTCCCAGCCTGCGGCCCGGTTGCAGAATTCCGGCTCGAACAGGTAGTGACTGCACATCGCTTCGAAGCGCGCGTTGACCGCACGCTCCTTGCCGCGGCCAACCTTGTCCACCGCGGTCTTCATGTTGTCGTAGATGCCGCGCCGCGGCACGCCGCCGAACGCGGCGAATGCGCGGGCGTGTGCGTCGAACAGCATCTCGTGACTCTGGGTGGGATAGGCGACGAGCCAGAACGCGCGGCTAGAGTTAAGTTTGACGTGGGCGACCTCCAGGCGTCGCCGTAGCCCGCCAACAAACGCGTATTCGCAGCTCCAGTCAAACTGGAAGGCTTCGCCGGGTTCGAAGGCGAGCGGCACGAAGGCCTTCCTGCGAGGCGCCTCAGCCTGCTCCTCGTGCCAACGCCTCACGAACGCGCTCACGCGGCCGTAGCTGCCGGCGTAACCCGCGGCGCGGATCGCCTCGAACATGAACCGGGCGGTGCGCCGGTCACGCTTCGGGCGATGACTGTCGGCACGCAGCCAACCTGTCAGCTGTGCGGCCCAGTCGTCGATGACGCTCGGGCTGACGCGCTTCGGATACTTCGGCTCGACAGCATCAGTCTGCCGTAGCCAGCGGCGCACCGTGTTTCGGGACAGGCCCGTACGCCGCGCAATCTCGCGCAGCGGGACCTTCTCGCGGAAATACATCCGCCTGATCTTGGCCAATATGCCCACCGTGATCACCTTTGTATCCCCTGCTCAAAGATTGAGCAGGGCATTCAATCACGTGGGTCAAAATTCGATGAAAATTTGCAGCTCTAGTGGGTCAGTTCTGTGCGGACATCAACAGATACGCGCCTCGAGTTCCTGAATACGCTGTTGATCCGGCGTGATTGCCTTGCCCTGCGGCGTGACGCCCTGGCGTTCCATCTGAAGTTGCTGCACCCAGCGGCGCAGCACCGTCTCGCCGACGCCGACCGAGCGGCTTGCTTCCATATGGCTATAACCCTGGTCGAGCACCAGACAGGCGGCTTGCTGTTTGAACTCCGGGGAAAACGTACGTCGTTGCTTGCTCATCAGACACCTCTTCATGGCGACCATTCTCGCCTAAATCAGTGTCCGGATTCATTAGACCACTACACAAAGCCTTGCGGCTGGAGAGGCATGCAGGTAGCGGGGCGACCAGACAGGCTGGGGTGGCCGCGGGCTGATCTGGTCAAGACCTGTAGAATCACCCATACTCTCGCAGGGTCGATGCTTCCCAAGTTGAGCGAAAACAGGGGCTATATTCAGGGTGAGTACGTTTTCGACCAAGCCAAAGAAAGAGGGGTTGATGGAGAGTGTCAATCTGCCCCCGCTAATGCGGCGCTCCGAGTCGAATCATCTCTGGCGCCACCAAAATATCGCTGGAAAGAGGCGCTGACATTTTCTCAGACGTGTTCTTAACCTTTCTTCATTTTTTTGATGCGCATGCTTGATGACAAGGCGATAAGAAAAGCTCTAATTTCGATGTTGAATGCACGAAGCCCGAAGCCGAAATTGCTTGTCCAGGAACTGGGCGTGCACAACAGTAACGCTATTGTCGACGTCGCCGCTATTTATTCCGAGCTTCACGGGTTTGAGATTAAGGGTGAAGGCGACAGTGTTTCTCGCGTAGGTCACCGCACGAGTCAATGCGTAGGAGTGCGGTGAAAAATCTGATAAGCCACAATGAATCTGAGGATGATGTTGATGTGAAAAATATTGCTTAATTTGGCTATGGATTTGGTGGTTTTGATCGAAAAAATTGTTCGCCTCACTCACTGAGACAGAGTCGATAAGTCGATTTCATTGCCGGCTAGGTCGTTGGCCTTTGTGCCTAACCGTAAGGAGAACGGCCCTGCCGTGACAAGCGCGGGCACTTGCTCAGCAAGCTACAGCAATCTCCGTTCCGAAAAGTGCAGGAAACTCACGTGCGGCGCCTATCGCTCGGGAGATGCGCTCTTGGATACTGCCGTTGTCCAAGGCGCGAGCTCGCCCTCTTTCAAGACGATTCCGGTGTAAGGCGAACCGGAATCAACGGTGGAGCGGAACACGTTTCCTATGCCGTCGAATTTGGCAGCTACGCCATGCAAAAACAAGGTCGCTTTTTTGTCGACTATTTCTGAGAGATAGTCTGGAGCCAAATTCCGTTTGTTCAGCACCATCCGCAAAGGGAATTTTTTGGCTTCGTATTGAAATCTCTTTCTGCTTTCGATGAGATAGCAATAATCGAGTTCGACGACAGTGGCTGCGCCGAAGATGATCCGCTCACGCACATTCAGTGAGTCGATATCGTCGGGCGCGTTACCGAGAAATGTAAACGCAGTTGCGTACGTCAAGTTCCGGTTCGCGACAGCTAACGGTTGCACTGCTCGCTCACTGGGCGTCATGCGTGCCCAAGCATCAATCACTTCCTCGAGTGTCCCCGGATGCAGTGCGGGGAGCGCCCGAACTACTGCAGCAAGCTGCAGCAGTTCGTCCTTTGTCGGAGCACGAGATTTTTGTTTTATCGTTGGTCCCGAACCGAGAACATTCGGGATCGGCTTTGCCGGTACGTCTGAGGGTCTCGGTTTAGGCGAATCGGGATTGAGCGAAGACTCTGTAGAGCGAGCCTCATTGGGGCAGCCAGCGGCATGTCTGTTGGGAGCATAGAAATATGTGTTCACCCTCTGCTTTGGGTACACCTTCGCAAGGCAGGCTTCATGCGGACAATAACAGGTGAACTCATACTTCGTTCTGGCGGCATACGCATACTCCGCTGTGACTTTTGATTCGAGTTGCCAGCACAAAGCTTCAGTCATCAATTCGTCGCGCAATGCTCCACCTCCAAGAATTCCAACATGCCGCACGTGGCGATAGTCTCACACCTTCTCAGGTATTGCGCGGCTTCAGTCGGTTGGACGTGGCCTCGCGATAGCGAATCAGGTTGTGCGTCCAATAATGGGCCTGTCAATTGTGTCAGGGTGCATGGGCGGCTTCCCATCAATCTCGAAAGACCCTTGTGCGAATAATCGCACGTCACAACGCTCAACTGCTGAACAAAATTCGATTCGTCGTTTGGCTCCGAGTGCGTAACAGACGGGCATCCGATAGGCACGTCAGAAGTTGATCTGGTTTGCCGCCTGTATGCTTTTGGAACTTGACCGGAGATGCCCGAGTGCATGTCAATTGGACGAATCTGAAATTTGAAATTTGTGGTTTTCCGTCAACAGCTTGGCAATTGTTGACAGTTACCTTTCATGGTTTCGGTAGGCTCTCGTCCAATAACCAACAAATGGACGCGGGACGCGTCGACGAGAATGAACAAGAATACGCACCGCCTGGTGTATTCCAGGCTTCGGGGTATGGTGGTGGCCGTCGCGGAGACTGCGACGGCTGAAGGCAAATCGGCAACGGGAGAGATACGCGCACAGCGGCGGTCGTCGGCGTCCGGCGCTCGCGTTGTGATGGCGGGCATCGCTGCGCTCGGCATGCTACCCACCCTGTCCGGTGCGCAGATCGTTCCGACGCCTGGCACCAGCACGCAGGTAATCCAAACGCCGAACGGCCTGCCGCAAGTCAACGTGGCGCGTCCGTCGAGTGCGGGCGTCTCGGTCAACACCTACAACCAGTTCGACGTGCAGCGCGCTGGCGCGATCCTGAACAACTCGGCCACGATGGTTCAGACGCAGCAGGCGGGCTGGATCAACGGCAACCCGAATTACGGCGCCGGACAGGCCGCGCGGATCATCGTCAACCAGGTCAACAGCCCGAACCCCTCTCAAATTCGCGGCGCTTTGGAGATCGCAGGCGCTCGCGCGGAGCTCGTCCTGGCGAAT